>CBFGNY010000096.1:0-16680 GCA_965650235.1 uncultured Flavobacterium sp.
GGCTTTTGCAAAAAAAGACTTGTTTTGGTTGAAGAATACGAATAGGAATTTACAACAAATATGTATGTCCGGAAATTGATGAAACTTTCGAACTGGAAATCAAAAACGGAAGACATCCTGTGATTGAGAAACAATTACCTGTGGGAACACCTTATATTGCAAATGATGTTTATTTGGATAGGGAAGCACAGCAAATCATCATGATTACGGGTCCGAATATGTCCGGTAAGTCCGCTATTTTAAGACAAACGGCTTTAATTGTGTTGTTGGCTCAAATGGGCAGTTTTGTTCCGGCAGACAGTGTGAGAATGGGAATTGTAGATAAAATTTTTACCAGGGTAGGAGCTTCTGATAATATTTCGATGGGGGAATCGACTTTTATGGTTGAAATGAATGAAACGGCTTCTATTTTGAATAATATCTCAGACAGAAGTTTGGTTTTACTGGATGAAATTGGAAGAGGAACGAGTACGTATGATGGAATCTCTATTGCATGGGCTATTGCCGAATTTTTACACGAACATCCGGGAAGAGCAAAAACATTATTTGCAACGCATTATCATGAGTTGAATGAAATGACGGAATCCTTGCCAAGAATCCAGAATTATAATGTGGCTGTAAAAGAATTAAAAGATAACGTTCTTTTTATTCGTAAACTGGTAAAAGGGGGAAGTGCTCACAGTTTTGGAATTCATGTAGCAAAAATGGCAGGAATGCCACAAACTGTTATTTTGAAAGCACAAAAACTTTTAAAAAAACTGGAAAAGAATCATTCCAGCGATGCGTTAAATGGTGTGAAAGCAGCCAATGACGAAATGCAAATGAGTTTCTTTAATTTAGATGATCCTTTGCTGGAAGAAATAAAAGAAGAGATTATGAGTCTTGATATAAACTCAATTACACCGGTTGAGGCACTCATGAAACTTAATGAGATTAAAAGAATGCTTGTTAAGAAATAATTTTTGGATTTAAAGTTTAGGTTATCAGAAAGTTATAAAATAAGTATGATTTTTTTTTGAAAAAGGCTTGTTTAATTGAATAAATGTCCTAAATTTGCACTCGCAATACAGAACAAGTCAAGTATTGCAGTTCTTACTAGAATTTGAAACGCGAAAATAGCTCAGTTGGTAGAGCGCGACCTTGCCAAGGTCGAGGTCGCGGGTTCGAGCCCCGTTTTTCGCTCAAAAACCATATAATGCTCGGATGGTGAAATTGGTAGACACGCTGGACTTAAAATCCAGTGAACAGCAATGTTCGTGCGGGTTCAAGTCCCGCTCTGAGTACTAAAGCCTCTTCTTTTTGAAGAGGCTTTTTTTATGTTGTAAACTTAAGTGGAAATTGCCAGATGAGTTTTAGTTGTTTTTTCGATTGAATTGGAATTTAAAAAATTTGGAATTTATATAAATATGGGTGCTTTTGTAATTAGTAAAAGGTTCAATGATGAATACAAATTTGTATTTACTTCCAGAAAAGGGAAAGTGATATTTACAAGTTTGAGTTATGAGCTGAAGTTTGAATGTGAAGAGGATATTCAGAACTTCAAAGTGAATATTGAGCAGGCTAAATTTTTGAAATTTAAAGGATCGGGAGGAAAGTATTTCTTTAAATTGATGTTGGGTGAAGTTCATTTTGCAACGAGTCGTAAATATACTACGGAATTGCTTTTGCAGAAGGGTATAAAGGAAATTGTGTTGTATGCTTCTAAAGCAGAAATCCTGGACTTTTCATCAGGTGATTCAATTTTTGAAGATGAAATAATTGCTGAGGCAGAAGTGGAGTAAAAAAAAGTGTTTTGCTAGGTGCAAAACACTTTTTCATTTAGATTTAATCATAAAAAAACCATCTCAAGGATGGTTTAAATTTTTAGAGCTGTGTCTAATTATTGTTTTGCTTCAACTTCTTTAGCAGTAGAATCAACTACAGCAGCAGCAGAATCAACTACAGCAGCAGCAGAATCAACAACAGCAGCAGCAGAATCAACAACTACAGCTGAAGAATCAGCAGCAGCAGCATCAGCAGAAGCGTCAGCTTTTTTACAAGAAACAACAGTTAAAACAGCAACAACAGCTAAACTTAAAAATACTTTTTTCATCTTACTTTATTATAAAAGGTTAATTATTAATTCGAGGCAAAGATATAAATTTTTTAATATGTAAAATATTTTTTTATTTTTTTTTTAAAATATTTTCCTTCACTTCTCGGTTTTGTTATTTATCAAATAATATGCCAGAATTAATGTAACTCCATAATATTACTTTATTTTTTGTAAATTTTGGTTTTTGTTGAATATTTAAAAAGCAATTAGCGATTTTGATTTGTTTACTTGTGATTTGTTTGGTTTTTATTGATTATTTCTACATTTAAAAGACAATAAAATAAGATTATTTTTTTATTTTTTTTGCTTAAAAAAGATCGTTTAACTAAACGCATCAATTTAATTATTTTATAAAATGCTTTTTAGAATGGTATTGGTTGCTCCTTTATTGTCCTGAATGTAAGATTTACAAATTCTTCCCTTTTCTTCACAGAAATTTTTATCTGAAAGCAAACAGTTAAAGGTCTGTTTTAATTCTTCTTTATTCGAAATAACCATGCAGCCTCCAAGATTAACCAATTCAATAGCTTCCGCAAATTTCGAATAATTAGGCCCGATAACAATTGGAATTCCGAAAGTTGCAGGTTCTAAAATGTTGTGGATTCCGGGATTTCCAAAACCGCCTCCTATATAAGCTATAGTTGCATAACTGTAAATTTTAGTCAGTAAGCCAACGGTGTCAATAATAAAAACAGTATAATCAGCTAAATTTTTATTTTCTTTTTCTGAAAATAAAACCGTTTTTTTTGTAATTGCGTTTTTTAGATTTTCAATTTGTTCTGCCTTTATATTGTGAGGAGCTATAATGAATTTTACATTTTCAGGAGCCTGATTGATGTATTCGGTCAGTAAATTTTCATCCTTTGGCCAGGAACTTCCAATAACTATTGTTGGTTGATTGTTTGTGAAAACTTCAATAAATTCCAGTGAATTGTCTCTGTCTAAAATTGCATTAACCCGATCAAAACGAGTGTCACCGGAAACTATTACGTTATGAAATCCGATGGATTCGATTTTTTTCTTAGAATTCTCATTCTGAACAAAAAAATAAGTAAAGGTTTCTAATGCTTTCCTGTAAAATCCGCCATACCATTTAAAGAACATTTGGTTGTCCCTAAAAATTCCTGAAATTAAATAAGTGGGTATTTTTAACTTTTTTAGTTCTTTTAAGTAATTAAGCCAAAATTCATATTTTATAAAAAAGGCCAATTCAGGATGAACTAGTTTCAAAAAACGCTTTGCATTGCTTTTAGTATCAAGAGGAAGGTAAATAGTAACATCTGCAACATTATTGTTTTTCCGGACTTCATATCCGGAAGGTGAAAAGAATGAAACAATGATTTTATGTGCAGGATATTTTTCTTTGATTTTCTCAATTACAGGAAGACCTTGTTCGTACTCGCCAAGTGAAGCCGAATGAAACCAGATCGTTTTGTCTTCGGGTTTTATTTTTTCTTCTAAAATAGCAAAAACATTTTTTCGGCCATCTACAAAAAGTTTCATTTTCGGACTGAAAAGAGCTACTATTTTAAGAAAAAAACCAGTAATTAAAACGAGTAAATTGTATAGAAAAAGCATCTGTTTATTTTTGTGGCTAAAATACGTTTCTTTCGATTATTTTCATTGTTCGAAGGTATTAAATAACTATTTTTGCTTTCGTTTTAAAGATTTTGATGTAAATCCGAATCTTCAGATTTAAATAAGAAAGATAAATGAAAAAAATTCAAATGGTTGACTTAAAAAGTCAATACGAGAAAATAAAAACTACTGTTGATGCTTCTATTCAGGAAGTTTTAGATACAAATACTTATATAAACGGACCTTTGGTTCATCAGTTTCAAAAAAATCTTGAAGATTATTTAGGGGCAAAACATGTTATTCCTTGTGCAAATGGAACTGATGCTCTACAGATTGCCATGATGGGATTGGGTTTGAAGCCAGGAGACGAAGTTATTACGGCAGATTTTACTTTTGCTGCCACTGTTGAGGTTATTGCTTTACTGCAACTGACTCCGGTTTTGGTTGATGTTGATATCGCAAATATGAATATTGACATCGAAGCTATTAAAAAAGCGATCACACCAAAAACGAAAGCGATTGTTCCTGTACATTTATTTGGACGTGCTGCTAATATGGATGCGATTATGGAAATTGCTGAAGCGCATAATTTATATGTAATCGAAGATAATGCACAGGCAATCGGAGCTGATTATATTTCTGAATCGGGTACGAAAAGCAAAGTAGGGGTTATTGGTCACGTTGCGGCAACTTCTTTTTTTCCGTCTAAAAATCTAGGTTGTTATGGAGACGGTGGGGCAATTTTTACCAATGATGATAAACGGGCACACATTATCCGCGGAATTGTGAATCACGGAATGTATGAGCGTTATCATCATGATGTTGTGGGGGTAAACTCTCGTTTAGACAGTATTCAGGCAGGAGTTTTAAATGCAAAACTGCCGCTTTTGGATGCATATAATGAAGCAAGGCGTTTGGCAGCTACGAAATATAATGTGGCATTCGCTGGAAACGAACATATTATTACGCCAGAATTTGATGCAAAAGAAAACGACCACGTTTTCCATCAATATGTGTTAAGAATTATTAATGCAGACAGAAATGCTTTAATGCAGTATTTATTGGATAAAGGAATCCCGTGTGCGATTTACTACCCAATTCCGTTGCATTCTCAGAAAGCTTATGTGGATTCTCGTTATAAAGAAGAGCAGTTTCCTGTAACAAATCAGTTAGTGAAAGAGGTAATTGCGTTGCCAATGCATACCGAACTGGATGATGAGCAGATTAAATTTATCACAGATTCTGTTTTAGAATTTTTCAATAAATAGTTTAAGATTATCCATTATATAAAACCCAAATTATCAGTTTGATGATTTGGGTTTTTTGTTTTAATCTACTTTCTTAAAAACTATAAGCTTTCCTGATCGATTCGAAAGTGTTAACCTGTTATTTTCAATTGAATAAGTAGTTGTGCTTTGAAGCGCTTTCACGAATTTATCTTCTTTATTATTTTCGGCGCAAGCCATTAAAGTAGAGGTTATATTGTTGAATTTAAGCAAAACATTTTCGAAAAGTAAACTTCCGCTGATCGAATTACAGCCTCCAAATCCCATAAATCTGTTTTCTTCGGCGTGAATTTCAATTCGGGGTAATTCTTTTTGAAAATCGGCAATAAAAACTTTATGTCCATTTAATTCTTCTAAAACCCAGATGTCGTGCAAACGATAATCGGTAATGTATTTTCCGCAGCCTTCTAGTTTTTGATGATTAGTTTCTGTGTTATTTTTGATTTCAATAACAACTTTATAAGGTGAGATTCCTCCTGACATAGAATCCTCGCAGTCCATTTGCTGGATAGAAATTACAATGCTTGATGCTGTATTGCTTGCTTTATATGTTTTCATATTAGCATCAGTTGCCCTGATTGGTTTAACGGATGAATAACTAAGCTCTTCCTTTCCTTGGATTAATGAGGTAAAAACAATTTTTTCTTTTCCAATCTTTAACCCCCAAAAAGGTTCATTTCCGGTTGCCTTAAAATAAATAGCCATGTCTTCTTCAGGTGTGTTTTCTGAAGCAGTATCTGAATTTGAGTCTTTTGGAGTAATTGATTTGCAGCTGTATATTAAAGAAAATGTGATGAATAAAATTAAGTACTTTTTCATATGAAGTAGTTTAAATTATAAAATTTAAAGGCTTGATTACGTACTAAGTACTGATAATAATGAGATGCCTTGTTCTCAAATTTAAGGAAAATAGTACAGATAAAATAATTTATGAATATGTCCTGAAACCAAAAGTCTTAGTACTTATTGGTAAATACGATAAACTACGTATTTAGAAAAATTCTAATTAATGAAAAAATTGTATAAATAAGTATTTGGTATAAGTATAAATACTTATATTTGCGTAGTAATACTTAATTAAAGAAATCATGATTAAAGTAATAGTAGTTGGAAACGGGATGGTGGGTTATAAATTCTGTGAAAAATTTATAGCGAAATCGGGACAAGAAAATTATCAAATTACCGTGTTTGGAGAAGAGCCAAGACGTGCTTATGATCGTGTTCACTTAAGTGAATACTTTGGAGGGAAAACGGCAGATGATTTGTCTTTGTCAACAAGTGATTGGTACGCAGAAAATAATATTACTTTAAATACTTCTGAGTTAATTACGGATATTATCAGAGAAGAAAAAACGATTCGTACACATTTAGAAAAAACGCATAAGTATGATTACTTAGTGTTAGCAACCGGATCTTCTGCTTTTGTTCCTCCAATTGAAGGCGTAGAAAAAGAAGGTGTTTTTGTATACCGTACGATCGAGGATTTAGATGCGATTATGGCATATGCCAAAAAAATAAAACAAAAAGGATGCAGTGAAGCAGCAGTTTTAGGTGGAGGATTATTGGGTCTTGAGGCTGCAAAAGCGGTTCGTGATTTAGGATTGAATCCACATGTTGTAGAATTTGCTCCGCGTTTGATGCCAAGACAGCTTGACAAAGGTGCAAGTGATATGCTGCAGTCTAAAATTGAGGAGTTAAATATAGGTATTCATCTTAATAAAGCAACACAGTATATTGACGGAAAAGAATGTATAACGGGAATGATGTTTGCCGATGATGAATTGTTAAAAGTTGACATGTTGGTTATATCTGCCGGAATTAAACCGCGTGATGAACTGGCTAGGGTTTCGGGACTTGAAGTTGGTTTGCGTGGTGGAGTTGTGGTAAACAATCAAATGCAAACATCAGATCCTTCTATTTATGCGATCGGTGAAGTAGCTTTATACAATCAAATGATTTATGGACTGGTTGCTCCAGGTTATGAAATGGCCGATGTTGCCGCAGATCAAATCTTAAATGGCTCTAAAACCATGAGAGAAACCATTGACATGTCGACACAATTGAAGTTAATTGGTGTTGAAGTTGCTAGTTTTGGTGATCCTTTTATCGAAAACGATGACGTAACCGCTATTATTTATGAAAATAAATTATCAGGAGTTTATAAAAGAATCAATGTTACTAAAGATTCTAAAACTTTATTAGGTGGAATTTTAGTTGGGGATTCAAGCGATTATAATTCACTTTTCCAAATTTACAGTAATGCAATGGCATTGCCTAAAAATCCTGAAGATTTGATTTTAGGATCAAGAGATGGTTCTGAAGGTTCAAGTATGGGAGCAATGGATTTACCTGATACTGCCGTAATTTGTTCTTGCGAAAATGTTACAAAAGGAGCAATCTGCTGTTCTATTTTAGATGAAAGCTGTTCAACTCTTTCAGATGTTGTGAAGCTTACTAAAGCAACTTCAGGATGTGGAGGCTGTAAGCCAATGGTTTCTGACTTGGTAAAGGCGGCTCAGAAATCAATGGGTAAAGAGGTAAAAGAGGTTATCTGCGAACACTTCAGTTATACACGTCAGGAATTATTTGATTTGGTAAAAATTAATAAATACGAGAATTTTTATGATGTTCTGGATCATCACGGAAAAGGAGATGGCTGTGAGGTTTGTAAACCTGTTGTTGCTTCAATTTTCTCCAGTATTTATAACGATACGGCTAACAAACACGTTACAACTCAGGATACCAATGATAGATTTTTGGCAAATATTCAAAGAAACGGAACCTATTCTGTTGTACCAAGAGTTGCCGGTGGCGAAATTACTGCTGAGAAATTAATCGTAATTGGACAAGTTGCAAAACAATTTGATTTATATACCAAAATAACAGGAGCACAACGTGTTGACTTATTCGGAGCACATTTAGATGATCTTCCTAAAATCTGGAAGGTTTTAATTGATAATGGTTTTGAAAGTGGTCATGCTTACGGAAAATCATTACGTGCGGTAAAAAGCTGCGTAGGAAATGCATGGTGCCGTTACGGAATGGATGACAGCGCCGGTTTTGCTATCGAATTGGAAAACAGATATAAAGGAATTCGTTCTCCGCACAAGCTAAAAGGTGGAGTTTCGGCTTGTATTCGTGAATGTGCCGAAGCAAGAGGAAAAGATTTTGGTTTGATTGCCGTTGAAGGTGGTTGGAATTTATACATAGCCGGAAACGGAGGAGCTAACCCGAAACACGCTGTTTTATTGGCTGAACAAATCGATAAAGAAACCGTTATCAAATACATGGACCGCTTTTTAATGTACTATATCAGAACAGCCGGTCCGCTTATCAGAACATCTACATGGTTGGAAAAACTGGACGGTGGTTTAGATTATCTGAAAGAAGTAATCATCGAAGACAGTTTAGGATTGTGTGAAACATTAGAAGCTGAAATGCAGACTTTGGTAAATACTTTTGAATGTGAATGGAAACAAGTTCTTGAAAAACCAAGATTATTAAAACGTTTCAGCCATTTTGTGAACTCGGATGAGAAAGATGATAATATCGCTTTTGTTCCGTTGAGAGATCAAAAAATGCCAAAAGCATGGTCATAAATTTAATATTTAACGCATAGCAACATAGATTTTATAAACTTAAAAAGACTTTACATCATGTAGCGATAGGTGAGAAACAAGTTTCTTTTTGAGTTCCTTTTCCAATAATTAAAATCTATGTTGCCATGTGTTTAAAAAGTTTTAAAAAATATATTAACGTTTGCTGTCCTCTTACCCTCTTTTTTACTGCGCCATCAAACTCTCTTGATTGTAAAGGGAGGGATAAGAACACAGATTTAAAAATACAACCAAAATGGAAGAAATTTTAAGCCAATACGAAACAGTTCATCCAAGTGATGCCAAAATATGGTTCAAAGCCGGCAATGTGAGTGATTTTCCAACCAATCGTGGGGGTTGCATCAAATACAAAAACAAACAAATTGCGATTTTTAATTTTGCACGCCGTAACGAATGGTATGCTTGCCAAAACGCCTGTCCTCATAAAATGGAAATGGTATTGTCAAGAGGGATGACAGGTTCTACCGAGGATATTCCTAAAATTGCCTGCCCAATGCACAAAAAAACATTTTCATTAGTGGATGGTTCAAACCTGAATGGTGATGATGATTTAAAAATTGCAACATATCCAATTAAGATCGTTGAAGACGAAGTATTCGTTGGCTTTTTGGATTAATTATGTATATTTGAAAATATATTTTCAGTAAAAAATGAATACACCTTTCCAGAAAGCAAGCGAGTGGATTGATGCCGAAAACGCTCAGGATCCAAACATTGAAACAGATCAGAATATCGAATATCCAAAAGAGCTTTTGTACTCAAACAGGATGTATGAAAAACTGATGCAATTTTGCCCTGAAGCTTCGGAAGAGGTTCAGATTGCTTCAAAAGCACAGCATATCTGCCGATGGAAGGTAGCCCGCGAATCCTACCCAATGGATCGCGTAGGATACTTAAGATGGAGAGAAGATTTAAAAAAGTTTCATGCTAAAACTACAGCCGAAATTTTAGAAAAGGCAGGGTATGATCAGGCTTTTATTGATCGTGTTTCTTTTTTGATCGAAAAAAAATTACTTAAAAAAGATACCGAAACCCAATTGCTTGAAGACGTCATTTGTTTAGTATTTCTGGATTATTATCTGGAGCCTTTTGTTGAAAAGCATGATGAGGAAAAACTCAAAAATATCATCAAAAAAACCTGGGATAAAATGTCTGAGAAAGGACATCAGGAAGCCTTGAAAATCAATTATTCCGAAGAAAATTTAAATTTGATAAAAGCATCTTTAGGATTATAATCTGATTTATATGAAGAAAGGCAATCAGGAAGTTGCAGACAAAATTACATTCAAAAATTTACGGCGTTTGTATTTTTTTGCACTCTGGACTATTGCTATAACCATTATTTTAAGTCAGCTTTTAATTCAGTACAATTTAAAACAACAGCTCAGCGATTCTAAAATCATCAACATTTCTGGGAAACAAAGAATGTTGAGCCAAAGGATTACCAAAGAAGTTTTGATTTTAAATTTTGTTTCTGATGATTCTCCAAAAAAAGAAATCGCACATGTTAGAAATGTTTTATCACTTTGGCAAATCAATCAGGATGCATTAGAAAATGGCAGCGACAGTCTTGCTTTTCCTAAAGAAAAAAGTGAAGCGCTTTCTAAATTATATGCAGAAATAAAACCGAGTTTCAATAACATAGTGGAGTCGGTGAATTTGTTTCTTTTAAATTTAGAACAAAAAAACAACGCTGTAGACAATCAAAAACTGGTACAGAAAATTCTAAAAAACGAAGGAATATTTCTTTCGAAAATGAATGAAATTGTAACCCAATATGATAAAGAAGCACATGAAAAGGTAACGGAACAGCGTACAACCGAATATTGGATTTTCGGATTTACGCTGCTTGTTTTGCTTTTAGAATTTTTGTTCATCTTTAAACCCACCAACAAAAAAGTTGAAAGACTTATAGCCAAGCTTTTAGCTTCTGAAAAGAAAGCTTTAAAATTGGCGTATGACACTGAAATCATCAGTGAAATTAAGGAAAACTCTGTAAAAGAGTTAAAATCGCTTAATTATGCGATGGAAAATACCTTGCTCTATTGCCGTATTGCACCCGACGGCTCTATTATTCACGTAGGTGAAAAATTTGCAAAGCTTTTAAATTATACCAAATTTTCTTCGAATAAAACTTTTTCGCAGATTTTAACGATCGATGAAAAAGAACAGCTTAACATAGATCGTATCATTTTTGAGAAGCAAAGAAGTGGCTGGCAGGGCGAAGTTAAAATTCACAATAAGGAAGGCCAAACTATCTGGCTGGATTTATCAATGGTGCCGGTAATGATTAAAAAGGACGAATTAGAACTTTTAATTGTTTGTTTTAATATTACCGAACGCAAAAAAGCACAAAGAGAGGTAGAGCGTCTAAACATTGAAAACAGTACCGAAAAAATCAATCAGCAAAAGATCATTTCCAGTAAGATTGTTGAAAATCAGGAAAACGAACAAAACCGGATTGCCAAAGAAATTCACGACGGAATAGGGCAGATGCTAACCGGCTTGAAATTTAGCCTGGAGAGTATTAATCTGGACGACAAAGAAAAATCGGCACAGAAAATAGAATACCTGAAAAAATTATCACTTGATATTATTAAAGGTGTCCGAACAGCAACCTTTAACCTGATGCCACCCGAATTAAGTGATCACGGAATCGTTTCCTCAATTGCAAAACTGACTCAGGAGCTTTCTAAGCTTACAGGTAAAGAAATTCTGTTTTACAATAAAACCGATTTTGACCAGCGTTTGGATTCCTTAATTGAAATAAACATCTACCGTTTGACCCAGGAAGCGATTAATAATGCCATAAAATATGCAGAATCGACGCATATTATTGTGCAGATGTCTCATAGTGAGACTTTATTGAGTATTATTATTGACGACAACGGAAAAGGTTTTGATAAAACTAGTGTTGATAAAAAACGAAATAGTGAGTCCGGAATGGGATTGTTGTTTATGAATGAAAGAATTCAATACATCAACGGACGTGTCTTTATAAATTCCATTGTGGGAGAAGGAACCAGAATTACTTTTAATATTCCGATTTCGAAAATAGAGAATTAGAGAATTTGGAAATGTGCCAATGAGATAATTTGTCCGATAAATTGAGGCATTCCAAAAAAAATCTGCTGAATCTGCAAAATCTGCGTGAAAAACTTTTTCGTTTTAATTAAAATAAAACTTCGCGTCATTTGCGTAAATCTTTGCGAAGTCTTTGCGATTAAATATAAATTGTATAGACGCACTGCAGTGCGCCTCTACGCTGAGACATTGGGATAGAACTTTGCGGTTAAAAACATTTTTCCCTACATTTACTTCTCCAACATTACAACGCTCCAAAATGAAAATATTACTCCTTGGTTCAGGCGAATTAGGCAAAGAGTTTGTCATTGCCGCACAACGAATCGGACAAACCATAATTGCAGTTGACAGTTACGAAAACGCCCCGGCCATGCAGGTTGCCCACAATTTTGAAGTCATCAACATGCTGGATGGCGAAGCTTTAGACCGAATAGTAGCCAAACATAACCCCGACTTTATAGTTCCGGAAATAGAAGCCATTCGTACAGAACGTTTTTATGATTACGAAAAGCAGGGAATCACCGTTGTTCCTTCTGCGAAAGCAGCTAACTTTACCATGAATCGTAAAGCTATTCGTGATTTGGCATCAAAAGAATTAGGATTAAAAACCGCCAAATATCAGTACGCAACTTCGGCCGAAGAATTGCAAAAAGCAGTTCAGGAAATCGGAATCCCGTGTGTGGTAAAACCTTTAATGTCTTCTTCAGGAAAAGGACAATCGACTATTAAAAGTGAAAGTGATATTGAAAAAGCATGGCAATATGCTGTTGCGGGTTCGCGTGGTGATGTTATTGAAGTGATTGTAGAAGCTTTTGTCGATTTTCATTCGGAGATTACACTTTTAACGATTACGCAAAATAACAATCCAACTTTATTTTGTGCGCCAATCGGTCACAGGCAAGAACGTGGTGATTATCAGGAAAGCTGGCAGCCTGCTTTAGTTTCAGAAAAAGATTTGTATGAAGCTCAGGATATGGCCGAAAAAATTACCGAAGCTCTTGGCGGAGCAGGGCTTTTTGGTGTGGAATTTTTCTTAACAAACGAAGGTGTTTGTTTCTCTGAGCTTTCTCCTCGCCCGCATGATACCGGAATGGTAACTTTGGCCGGAACGCAAAATTTCAACGAATTCGAATTGCATTTACGTGCGATTTTAAGTCTTCCAATTTTCGAAATTACTTTAGAAAAATCCGGAGCAAGCGCTGTAATTTTAGCCTCAGAAGATTCAACTAATCCAACGTTTACCGGAATTGAAAAAGTAGCTGCTTTACCGAAAACCGATTTTAGAATCTTCGGCAAGCCCTCTTCAAGACCTTATAGAAGAATGGGAGTTGTCCTGGCTTATGACACACTTTCGACTCCAGTAAACGAAGTCACAGAACGCGCCAAAGAAACGGCAAAATTAATAACTGTAAATTCTTAAACTATGAAAAACATATTATTGGCGACATTCCTATTTATTGGAATCGCAGTTCAGGCTCAAAGTAAAAAGAAATATGATAAACCGACAATCGTGGAGGCTTCCTGTGGAGAATGTCAATTCGGAATGAAAGGTGAAAGCTGTGATTTAGCCATTCGAATTGACGGAAAAAGCTATTTTGTCGACGGAACAACGATTCACGATCACGGAGATGCACATTCAGAAAAAGGTTTTTGCAATGCGATCAGTAAAGCTTTTGTTACTGGAGAAATAGTCGGTAACAGATTTAAAGCAACTTCTTTTAAACTAATAGAAGATAAAAAATAATGGCATTGATTCTTGAAAACATTGCCAAACACGTTTCATTGACTCCGGATGAGCAGGCACTTTTTTTATCCAAATTAGATATGCATACTTACAAAGCGAAAACCATTTTATTAAATGCCGGTGAAGTTTGCAAACACTCTTATTTTGTAAATTCCGGGATTTTAAGAAGTTTTAATATCAACGATAATATTGTCGAGCACGTTTTAGCCTTTGCTTGTCAAGGATGGTGGATGAGCGATATGTACAGTTATTTTTCTCAAAAACCCGGACAGCTTTTTATTGAAGTTTTGGAAGATGCAGAAGTTGTTTCGTTGTCCAAAGAAAATCAGGAACAATTGTATCTTGAAATTCCAAAACTGGAACGTTTCTTTAGAATTTTAATTGAAAATTCATTAGTAGCTAATCAGGAAAGGTTATTGGATAATTTAAGTTTGACAGCTGAAGAGCGGTTTGAGAAATTTTGTGAAAAATATGGTACATTGGTTCATAAAGTGCCTCAAAAGCAAATTGCTTCGTTTATTGGTGTTACACCTGAGTTTTTTAGTAAAATGAAGAGTAAAATGCTAAGGAAATAAATTTACAATTTAGAAAGCAGGTATTAGGAATTAATCATCACTTTTCTCATATCCTTCATAATAATAAGATTGCTCAATCCCTTTGAAAATAATTTCTCTGTTGTTTATTTCATCGGTTAGATTGTGAGAAAGAAGTGTTCTTATTTCAAGATCGTTAATAGGGCTTCTTTCCATAGCCTGCAAATAAAGTGTCTTGTCTACAAATTGCCAGTTGACAAGTTTTTTTAATCTGCTCTTCATCATCATGTCAAGCCATATTCTCATTGTCCTTCCATTGCCCTCCATAAATGGATGTGCAATATTCATTTCAACATATTTAGCAATGATTTCATCAAAAGTAACTTCGGGCATTTGCTCTATTTTAGTTAAAATTTCAGTCAGGTACAATGCTGTTGCAAAACGAAATCCTCCTTTTGATATGTTTTTGGTTCTTATCTGTCCGGCAAAGTCATACAATCCGCCAAACAGGTAAAGGTGTATTTGCTGAAGACCTTTAAATGTTCCTATTTCGATTGTATCGATATCGCCTGATTCAAACAAACGGTATGCGTTTTCGATGCTGATTTTATCTATATTTTTCATCAGAAAAATTATTCAAAAGATGTTATCTATTAATTTGTATCCTTATATTGATGTTGGATAATTTCATTATGTGCCAAAAATACTATTTTTTATCGTCACCTTATTTGAAAGGGTAAACAATATCATAAAAAACTTCTTAATCTACATTAAGTGCTTTTCGTTGATGTTGGTGGTAAATTTGTACTATAAAAATAACAAAACATTTATCATCATGGAAAATATAGTATTGCACAAAGCAGAAACACGAGGAAATGCAAATCACGGATGGCTTAACGCTTATCATAGTTTTAGTTTTGCCAGCTGGTACAATCCGGAAAGAATTCAGTTTGGGGCACTTCGTGTTTTGAACGATGACACGGTTGCAGGCGGAATGGGTTTTGGAACGCATCCTCACGATAATATGGAAATAATTACCATTCCGTTAGAAGGTGATTTGGCTCACAAAGATAGCATGGGGAATACTGAAATCATCAAAAATGGCGATGTTCAGGTCATGAGTGCCGGAACCGGAATTCAGCATAGTGAGTTTAACCCAAATGCAGATCAGCAGACTAAATTATTGCAAATCTGGTTGTTTCCAAACAAAAGAAATGTAGAGCCTCGTTACCAGCAAATTACTTTGGATGTTGCCGACAGACATAATAAACTGTCTCAGATTTTATCTCCAAATGCAGATGATGAAGGAGTTTGGATTCATCAGGATGCCTGGTTTAACATGGGGAATTTTGATGCCGGAATTGCAACAGAATATAAAATTAAAAAAGAAGGAAACGGAGTTTACGCTTTTGTTTTAAAAGGAAATGTAACGATTAACGGTCAGGAATTAAACACTCGTGATGCTGTTGGAATTTCAGGAACTGATATTTTAAATATAAAAGCAAATACAGATGCTGAGTTTTTATTGATGGATATTCCGATGAACTATTAATTCATTAAAAAAATAATACCTGTACCGTGAAACGATAATTAATCTGTTAGTCAGATTGTTATCGTTTTTTTTGTTTGCTTTCTTGAAAAGCTAAAAAAGAAAGACTAACTTTATAAATAGATGTAGTTCTAGCCTGTACAACCTAAAAAATCACACTTTATTTCTTAATCTAGGTTAAGTGCCTTAGGCTTATTGTCGCCGTAACTTTGTCTTATCAAAATGAAATTAATTATTTAAAAAATAAAATTATGGGAATTACAAAATGGTCAGTTGACCCAACTCACTCAGAAATTGGTTTTAAAGTTAAACACATGATGTTTACGAATGTTTCAGGAAAATTTTTAACTTACGATGCAACTATCACTACAGACGGCGATGATTTCGAAAATGCAGCTATCGAATTTTCTGCTGATATTGCTTCTATCGATACGGCTAATGCAGACAGAGACAATCACTTGAAAAGCGGTGATTTTTTTGATGCTGAAAATCACCCAAAATTGACTTTCAAAGCTTCATCTTTCAAAAAAATCAATGATGAAAAGTATGAAATCACAGGAGATTTAAACATCAGAGGGGTTGCTAAAACAGTTGTTTTTCCGGTTGAATACAGCGGAATCCTGACTGATCCATGGGGAAATACAAAAGTAGGTTTAAGTATTGAAGGAAAAATAAACCGTAAAGACTGGGGTTTAAACTGGAACTCGGCTCTTGAAACTGGTGGTGTTTTGGTTGGCGAAGAAGTGAAACTGAACATTGAATTACAATTTGCTAAACAGGCTTAAGCAATTCAAAAGAGATTCAATATTCTAATACAATTTTTTTATGAATCGTTCCTAAGGAACTCTATTTGTCATTCTTTGCTTTCAGAGGATTAAAATCCGTCGCTACATATTTTTCGAGCCTAAGGCTCTTTATCTGAAAATTCCGTAGGAATTATTTATTTTATAGCAACGGATTTTAATCCGTTGGAAAAATGCGATTATTAAGGTGGAGTTCCGTAGGAACGATTCATATAAGTTTCTATTTAAAATATAAAGAAACCTTTCAAACAAAAACCCTTTTTAAACTATTTGTCTAAGAAGGGTTTCTTTATTTTGAATACTTTTATTTGAAGCTAAAATTAAGCATTCGCCGTAGCTGCTTCTTTATCAATTTTACCAATCAAACCAGCTAACACTTTTCCTGGTCCAA
>CBFGNY010000097.1:0-16675 GCA_965650235.1 uncultured Flavobacterium sp.
GATATTTACAATAAATTCTCGGCAAGAGCCGGTAATTATAAAAATGTATTTGATAAAACGTCAGGATGGATGCGCCCAAAAAATATTGACGGGCAATGGCGTGAAAATTATGATCCGTATCAATATGAAAATGGTTTTATAGAATCAAATGGTGCGCAGTCAACCTGGTTTGTTCCTCATGATATCGATGGTCTGGCTGAATTAATGGGAGGAAAAGAAAAAGCGGTTGAAAAATTAAACCGTCAGTTTGAAACGGCTCAACAATTAAAATTTACTTCTGGAACCTCGCATGATGCCGAATTACATCCTGAGTTTAGCAGGATCCCAATAAATTTTGGAAACCAGCCATCAATACAGACATCCTATATTTTTAATTTACTGGATAGACCAGATTTGACACAATATTGGACCAGAAATGTAGTAAAAGAAACTTTTAGCGGCTTATCACCATCAACAGGTTATAACGGCGATGAAGATCAGGGATTAATGGGAAGTTTAAATGTGTTGCTTAAAATTGGTTTATTTCAAATAAATGGAGGAACAGATAAAAATCCTCAATATCAGATAGCGAGTCCTTTGTTTACTAAAGTATCAATTCAACTGGATCCAAATTATTATCAGGGCAAAAATTTTGTTATTGAAGCCGAAAATAATAATGCTGAAAATATTTATATCAACAGTATGAAGTACAATAATAGGGCAGTAGAGAAATTTGGTATTTCTCATGACAATATCACTGGAGGAGGAAAATTAATTCTGGAAATGTCCAATAAAGCAAAGCCATAATGATTTAGAACTTTAAAATGAAGATACAAATGAAAATATACAACGTCATAATTTTTTTAGGAATATCATTATTCCTTACGTCAACAAATTATGCTCAGACAACTGTTCATAATTACGTAGATCCCATGATTGGATCAGAAGGAGATGGGCGGGTTTTTATTGGCCCTTCATGTCCTTACGGAATGGTAAAGCCAAGTCCGGATTGTACCGTTAGTCCAAATAGCGGATGGCTGCCATTACCAAAAGAAGTGACAGGATTTAGTCAGGTTCATGTGAGTGGGACTGGTGGCGGACCTAAATATGGGAATATTCAGATTATGCCTTTTTCGGGAACATTGGACAAACTGGACCAAACTTCACACAGAGAAAAGGAAAACGTAAAGTTGGGCTATTATGAAACGATTTTTAAAGAGAATCAGATAAAAACAGAAATAACCACAGCAGAAAAAGTCTCTTTTTATCGCATAACATATCCAAAAAACGCATCTAAAAATTTAAAAATTGATCCGGGATTTTTCCTTGGTGAAAATCCTGTACCAAACGCAAGGGAATCCCAGCAATTCGTAGGTTCTCAAATCGAAATTGTTTCAGATACAGAAGTTCGTGGCTATAGCAGAATCAGAGGGGGATGGAATAATGGACGTGCTTATACCGTTTACTTTTGGGCAGTTTTTGACCAGCCAATAGCAAAATATGTTACCTGGAAAGACGGAAAGTTTTATAGCAATCAATCGGCTCAGTTTGATTCAGGAAAAAAAACGGTAGCACTGCTTTCTTTTGGAAAAGACGGAAAACAAGAAGTCAATATCAAAATTGGAATCTCTTTTTTAAGTGAATTAAAAGCCAAAAACAATATTGAAGTTGAAATTCCGCACTGGAATTTCGATACTGTTTTATCCTCTTTAGAAAATAAATGGGAGCAGCTATTAAGCCGTATTAAATTATCTGCCGATACTTCAGATGAATATAAAAAGATGTTTTATACCGGTTTGTATCACACCATGATAATGCCGGTAAACAGGACAGGAGAAAATCCGTTATGGACAAATGACGAACCTTATTATGATGATTTTTATTGTATTTGGGATACTTTTCGAACTTCCAGTCCATTGATTACATTAATTGATCCGAAACGTCAGGTTGAAATTGTCAATGCAATGTTGAATATTTACAAACGTGAAGGATATTTGCCCGAAGGCAGAAGCGGTAATGATAACGGCCGTACTCAGGGCGGTTCTAATGCCGAAGTTGTCTTAGCTGATGCTTTCGTAAAGAACTTAAAAGGAATTGATTATGAGCTGGCATTGAAATCGATGCTTAAAGATGCAGAAGTGCCTCCGGGAGGCAATGAAGAAAAAGAAGGAAGGGGAGGATTAGTAGAATATTTACAATTAGGGTATGTACCCTTTGGCATAGATCGCGCTTGAAACCGTACCATGGATTATGCGTACAACGATTATAATATTGCTACAGTTGCCAAAGGCTTAAATCATACCGCTATTTATGACAGATACATAAAACAATCCGAATATTGGAAAAATTTATGGCGGGCTGATTATGAAAATAATGGTGCAAAAGGATTTATTATGCCGAAAGACGCCTCAGGAAAATGGCTGGACGATGTTGTTTTTGGGGAATCCAAAATTCAGAAACCAACTTATAAATATACACCAACAATTACAGAATCTCCTTGGTACGTGTGCCATTGGTGCGTATTTTTTTATGAAGGGACTTCCTGGGAATATTCGTTAAGTGTTCCTCATGATATTCCGGCAGTTGTTGAAAAATCAGGCGGTAATCTGGCTTTTAAAAACAGACTGGATACTTTTTTTGATGCTAAATTATATGATGTTTCAAATGAACCTTCTTTTCTGGCTCCTACCATGTATCACTGGATTGGAAAGCCACATTTAAGCAGTGACAGAATCAGGTTAATAATTAAAGAAAATTTCAATGCTTCGCCTGCAGGTTTGCCGGGTAATGATGATTCTGGTGCTATGTCTTCATGGCTGGCTTTCCATATGATGGGACTATATCCAAATGCCGGTCAGCCTTATTATTTATTGAATACGCCGTTAATTAAGGAAACAGTGCTACAATTAGAAGAAGGCAAAAGTTTTAAAATTAACGCAAAAAAAATGAGTGATAAAAACAGGTACATCAAATCAGCTTTATTAAACGGAGAACCATATAACAAAGCCTGGATTTTACACGATGATATTGTCAAAGGAGGCGAATTGATTTTCGAAATGGATTCAAAACCTTCAGCCTGGGGAACGACTATTTTACCACCAACAAAATAAGCAAGTGATGAAAAAAGCAATCATAACCCTATTCTTTTGTGCCCTATATCAAATGATGGCTGCACAAAGCTATATTCCAACAATTAAGCATAATACAGAGTTGCATTACATCTGCAAACTGCATGACCAGACAAGAACTTTGACATTGACTGCCAAAACAATTAAAGATAAAATTGTATTTAATTTGAATACAAAAGGTGTCAAAAACAGCACAATCATAACTAGTCAGGAAGCATTGAAAAATGGGACTGCATTAAGTTATAATCAGGGTGAAGATTTGGAGGTCATCGCCTTAAAACCCACACAAACCTTCTTTATGATTTCGCAATCAGCGTATCAGGATTTGCTAAAAAAAAATCAGTTCATTTATAACAATACAACCTATGTTTTAGATAAAAATGAAGATAAAAATAGTGTTGTAATAGAAGGGAAAACAGTTGAAACCTTACATGTAATCGCTCAGATTGATGAGACAGAAATGTGGATTGCAAAAAATCCGGAATTTCCTTTAATCTGCAAAATAACTAAAAACCCGTTGGGAATAAACTGGACATTAGTGAAAATAGTTGATAAGTAAATTCGAATGCTACTTGTAAGATGAATAATTTCATAAGCTTGCAATTCATGGAAAACAACTAACAGACAACTAATTAATAAAAAGAAATGAAAAAAAAATACGCCATAGGTATGGATGTTGGGGGGACACATATAACTTCTGCCGTTATTGATGTTTTAAATATGAAAGTTTTGAATTCTTCCATTCACAAGGAAAC
The DNA here is from genome assembly GCA_965650235.1 of uncultured Flavobacterium sp. GTDB lineage: Bacteria > Bacteroidota > Bacteroidia > Flavobacteriales > Flavobacteriaceae > Flavobacterium. The sequence continues at coordinate 3,863 of CBFGNY010000097.1, forward strand.
TTTTGACTCAAATTTACCGGTAAATCAGGTTATGGACTTTTGGGAAAAATCAATTCGAAGTTCTTTGCAAAATTCGGCAATAAAAAAGATAGACGGAATTACAGTTTGCATACCAGGACCATTTGATTATGAAAAAGGAATTTCAATGATTAAAGGTCAGGCAAAATATGAAAATTTTTATGGATTAAATGTCAGTGATTTAATAAAAGAACGATTTAGTCTTGCTGATGATTTCAATGTTTTTTTCGAAAATGATGCTACTTGTTTTGGAAAAGGAGAAGTTTATAAAAACAAAGAAAATCTTTCCAAGAGAGTTATGGCTGTAACACTAGGAACAGGGCTGGGTTCGTGTTTTGTGGACAAAGGAAAATCAATAAATTCAGGAATTCACGTGCCTCAAGATGGTGAAATATGGAATTTACCTTTTAAAAACGGAATAGCAGAAGATTATGTATCCTTAAGAGGACTTTTATCAAAATACTTTCTCTTAAATGAGGTCCAGCTTGATAATGGATTAGAGCTTTATAATCTTGCAATTGCTGGTGATTATAATGCCCTAAAAGTATTTGAACAAATGGGAGAAGATTTAGCGGATATTGTGATTCCATGGTTTAAGAAATTTTCAGTTGAGCATTTCATAATTGGAGGAAAAATCGCAAATGCCAGTTCTTTATTTCTGCCTGCTTTTAATAAGAAAATTAAAGAAGCAGATTGTGAAATCAGCATTCAGATTTCTTCCGATAATGAAAATGCTGCATTATTGGGGGCTGCAAGCAGTATTTATGCATTATAGTTTAAATGTTTTGTAGAAGAGCTAAGCGGAAGTAAAAATATAGCACTATGAAAAGCCAAATGACTCGCGGAGAATTTATTAGATTATCAGGTCTGACATTAACAGGGGCTTTGGTTAGTGACGTCGTTTTTGCAAATGATTTATTATCAAATAGCAGCACTGCAAAAGAAGACATTGAATTAATGAAGAAGCTTATTTTAAATAATGATGCCAAAGTTAAAAGCATATTGAATAAAGCCCCGGTTGATCCAGCTATTAAACTCAGTAGTTTTCGGGGTATAGCAGGCTCTATAACAACCATGACATCTTCAATGTGCAATCCTGGTTCGGAATATTATAAGTCTAAACTTTTAGCTGAAAAACTGAATCAGGCCACGGATATTTTACTAAAAGAACAATATAGTGATGGTACACTGGATGCCAGTGGCAATAGGCAATCTCCTCCAGATACTGCCTTTATTTTAGAATATATTTGTCCGGCAGCAGCTATTTTAAAGAATAACAAACAAAGTGAATTAGCGCCATTAAAAGATAAATTGAAAAAGTTTATGCTGAATGCAGGAGAAGCCATGATAACCGGAGGCGTTCATACTCCCAATCACAGATGGGTTATTTGTGCTGCTTTGGCAAACCTTAATTTTCTTTATCCTGATGACAGATATATTCGAAGAATTGATGAATGGCTTGCCGAGGGAATTTATATCAATGAAGATGGACATTATGCTGAACGAAGCGGAATTTACTCTGTAGTTATTAATAAAGCTTTAATTACAATAGCAAGGCTGCTTAACAGACCGCAATTATTAGAGATAGTCAACAAAAACCTGATAACTTATTTTTATTACACAGAACCAAATGGTGATTTAGTTACAGTTGATTCTAAAAGACAGGATCAGTTTATGAATTTAAAAGCCACTAATTTTTACTTGCCTTATCGATATATGGCAATCCGTACAGGTAATCCAATGTTTGCGTATATGGTAGATGTTATTGAAAATCTCCCCGAATTTACCAATGATATTCTACCAAATTCGCTGGCTTTTTTTATGGAAAACAAGGAGCTTTGTAAACAAATTAAGATTGATGGAAAAGTTACAAATGATTTTGAGAAGTTTTTTGCTATTTCAAATTTAGCCAGAATCAGACGCGGAAAAACTTCGGTAACACTGTTTGGCGGCAATGATAAACCGATGATGATTGTTTCAGGAAGATCTTCTAATCCCATTTTTTTGATGTACCGAAAAGGAGATGCAATATTAAAATACATGCGCCTTTCGACTTCGTTTTTCAGTATGGGATATTTTAGCAGCGAGGGAATTGTAAAAGAAGGAAATAAATACATCTTAAAAGAAACCAAAGAAGCCGATTATTACCAGCCGCTTACAGAAGAATTTCGCAGAGCCGATGGTGATTATAAGTTATCGCAATCACAGGACGGACGTTTTTGGAATAAAATGGACTTTGATTCGCGAATAAAAAGCAACGTAAAAAAACAAATTACAGTAATTGAGGTTATAGAAAATAACGGAGTCCTGAGTTTGGATTTTAAGGTAGATGGCCCTCCAAATGTTGAAGTAACTATCGAAATGTGTTTTAAGGAAGGAAGCAATATAACAGGAGCAGTGTTGGATGAAAAAAAGAATTACTTCTTAAAATCGGGTACAGGAAAACTTTCTGCGGGAGAAGATCTTATACATTTTGGCCCTGGAAAATGTGAACATTTAAAAATAGAAAAATTGGATAGCGAGCAGTATACCTATCATCAGGGCAGTTTAAGGACAAATGGAGAACATGTTTATATTACAGGATTTACACCATTTAGACATACAATGATAATTTCTTAATATTATAAAAAATGTTGGTGTATTGTGGAAAGGTTATTTTATTTTTACGAAAATTAAATTAATCTATAAATAATTTGAAATTATGAAATTATCATTTATTGCCGCTCTGCTGATTGGTTGTACTTGTTTTGCACAAAATGATACAGACACAAGTTTGTATATGAAGTCAGATAAAATTACTTATTTGACTGATATTGGTTCAGAATCAGGAGATTTATACAAAACAATCGGGCACCACGGTCCTGCAGTTGAAAATGAATGGATGGCTTTGAGAATCTATTTTAGCGATAAAGTAGCCATCGATGTTTATAATAAAGCAAAGGCAGGTTTAGAGTTAAAAAAAGCACAATGGTACCCAACTCCGGAACAGCAAAAAGAAGGATGGGGAGCTGATTATTATAAAGTTGCATCAACAGTAGGTCTAGGAGGAGTAAAACTTTGGGACGGAGAAAAAGTGGTTCCGCTCAATCCGGTTACGAACCGTTTGGCCCGTGTTGGAAAAACAGATACTACATCATGGATGGAAATGATTTCAAGAGGGGTTCCTTACAAAGGGAAAAAAGTAGATATTTTAGTTCGTGTAACCGTATTTTCAGGAAAAAGAGAAGCTAAAGTTGAAGCTGAAAGTTTAAGCGGTGAAAAAGTACAATTTGCTACAGGAATCAATTATTTTAAAGATTTCGGAACCAAAAAAGGAGCAAACTACATCGCTGTATGGGGAAAACACCCAGAAGATGTAGCTGCAGAGATTGTAGAAATTGGTGCAGCCATCATGTATAATCCTAAAGATTATGTAAAAAATAATGATGATGGAACTCAATATTTATTGATCTCCAAACCGACTAAAAAATTAGAAACAAAAATTATATCTTCAAGCGCAAAAGAACAGGAACTTAATACTTTGGATAAATTAGAAGCTTACATAAAAAAGTAAGATGATCTGAAATTTATACTGGTTAAATAGCAGTTTTAGTTTGATAAAGGGCTTGTTGATTTTTAAAATACTAAAAAACAAAATGTCAAAAATTAAACTAAAACTGCTTTTTTTATTCTTATTCGGAAGCCTTTTTGTAATTGGGTTTGAATCTTATGCGCAAAAAAATACTAAATCCCAAAAAGAGTTTCTCATTACCGATTATGGTTCAAAAGCCGATGGAAAAACGATTAACACAATCGCTATTCAAAAAGCAATTGACGCTGCTTTTAAAAATAATGGAGGCAGGGTAATTTTTCCTAAAGGCAGATTTTTGTCAGGAAGTATTGTTTTAAAAAGCAATGTAACCTTATATTTTGAGGAAGGATCGATGTTATTAGGAAGTACAAATCCTAAAGATTATTTCAATATGGTTTTTGAAGAAAGACCCGTTTCTCCAAAAAAAGATGACAATTCCCAAATGGCTTTAATTTTAGCCCATAAAGCCAATAACATTGAACTCAGTGGAAAAGGAACAATTGATGGTCAAGGACTACAATTGGCACTTAATATTGACAGTCTTCATCATGCTGGTATTGCTGTAGATCCCAAATACAGCCTTCGCAGAAACAGACCAAACGAAACCATGAGGCCCAAATTATTTCGATTTTCACAATGTGATAACGTTTTAATTGAGGGACTAAAAGCAGGAGAGTCTTCTTCTTGGGGATTATCTTTTGAGTTATGCACGAATCTTACGCTGGATAACCTTAAAATAGTAAACCGCTCTTATTGGAATAACGACGGAATAGATATTACAGATTGTAAAAATGTCAGGGTAACAAACTGTGACATCAACGCCGCTGATGATGGAATTTGTTTAAAATCATACTATCCCGGATATTATAATGATTCCGTCTATATTGCAAATTGTACGATTCGATCCAGTGCCAGTGCGATAAAATTTGGAACCGCTTCTTTTGGCGGATTTAAAAATGTTATTATCAAAGATATAAAGGTTTATGATACATTTCGCTCTGCAATTGCCATAGAATCTGTAGACGGTGCTGTAATAGAAAATATTGATGTTTCAAACATAGTTGCTGTAAATACTGGCAATGCTATTTTTATACGATTAGGCCAGCGAAGCGGTGATAACCCCGGAAGTATCAAAAATGTAAGCATTAAAAACATAAAAGTACAAGTTCCCTTTGGTCGTCCAGATAGTAATTATGATTTAAGAGGACCGGAAGTTGATTTTTTCCATAACCCATTTCCTGCTTCAATTGTAGGTTTGGAAGGATATGCTGTTGAAAATATAACTTTAGAAAACATTGAAATAAATTACCCCGGAAGAGCTACAAAAGGCATGGCTTATATTCCGTTAAGTCGATTGAATCAGGTACCTGAAGCAGCTAAAGATTATCCCGAATTTTCTATGTTTGGAGAACTCCCTGCTTATGGCTTTTATGTTAGGCATGCAAATGGAATAAGTCTGAAAAATATAAAACTTACATTGGATGATGCTGATTTCAGACCCGCTTTTGTATTCGATGATGTTCAAAACTTAAAAATGGAAGCGATTGATCTTCCAAAAGAAAAGCAAAAACAAATTGTATTAAAAAATGTTACTTCATCAACTCTGGAAAACCAATTATTAAAGCAAATAACAGAAATTCAGCATTAAAAATAAACCACTATGAACTGAAAGTCTGCAAGACAGTAGCACTTATTCGTTAACCACAAATTACACAAATTAGCGCTAATTTAATTTGTGAAAATTTGTGTAATTTGTGGCTAAAATATTTTTAGAGGCTAAAGCAAAATGCACTAAAGTACATAGTTTTAAACTATTTCTGAGACCAATAAATTTATATGTTAAGAATATCCGTTTCAATACTTCTATTACTTTTTTTATATGGCTGTAAATCAAAGCAGACAGAAAAAAGTACTGCTGTAAAAATTGCTTTTATAGCCGATGCTCATTTACAGGATATTTTTCCACAATTTGAGGATAATAATTACAAGGGAATTAAAAATCCCAAAACAGGTGAATATGCCAATATCAGAACGATGAGTTCACAATTGCATTCAACCAGAATTTTTAATGAAAACTACTTTGCTTTTTTAGAAGCTTTAAATGATATCTCAAAAAGAGGAATCAAACAGGTTGTACTTCCTGGGGATTTTAGTGATGACGGACAGCCGATACATGTTCGCGGACTGAGAAAAATTCTTAACGAATACTCGAAAAAATACGGAATGTCATTTTTCGTTACAACCGGAAATCATGATGCCGTAAAACCTTTTTCTCAGGAAGCCCTTAAAACTGATTTTTTAGGAAAAGATGGTAAAGAACAAATTATAAGCAGTTCTAAAATTAATTTAAAACAGCAGGAAGGTCAATTAGAACCAATCATTACAGCTGATATAAAAAATTGGGGATATAAAGAGACTCTGAATGAAATGGCAGATTTTGGATTTTTTCCAAAGAAAAGCTATTTGTATTGGGAAACCCCTTTTTCAGATTACAATTACGAAAGTTATATTTATGATAAGGCTTTAGCAGAATCTGTTTTAGAAAAAAGAACCTACGCAGTTAAAAACACCAATTTATTTCTTCCTGATGCAAGTTATCTCGTTGAACCAATCAAAGGAATCTGGCTTTTGGCGATAGATGCAAATGCATATGTGCCGAATCAAAAATTATCAGGTCTGCCAAATGATCCTCATGATTTTTCGGGAGCAAGCATGGGCTATAATAATGTACTAATTTACAAAAGTCATTTGATTGATTGGATCAAAAAGGTTTCGGCGGAAGCCAAAGAAAGAGGAAAAACCTTAATCGCTTTTAGCCATTATCCAATGGTTGATTTTAATGATGATGCTTCACCTGAATTAAAATTATTATTTGGTTCTAACAAAATGCAATTGTCAAGAGTTCCTAATGAAGAAGTGGCTCAAATATTTGCAGATGCCGGTATTCAGGTTCATTTTGGCGGACACATGCATATAAACGATACCGGAGTGCGAACAACTGCTAAAGGAAATACCTTATTTAATATTCAGACACCTTCACTAGCGGCTTATATGCCGGCTTATAAAATACTCACAATCCATTCTGATTCTGCTATTGAGATAGAAACAATTGTCGTGGGTTCAGTTGCAAAGTTTAATAGCTTGTTTCCTTTTTATGATGAAGAATATGCTCATTTGCAAAATGTAAAAAGCGCAGAAATTTGGAACAAAGATATTGTTAAATCGAAAGATTATGAAGAGTTTACGCAATGGCATTTAAAGGAATTAGTAAGGTTAAGGTTTTTGCCTGAAGATTTTCCTGTTGAATTTTTAACCACCATCATAAATCTTTCCGGTACCAATTTATCGTATATCAATAAAAATAGTGCAGAAGTTGATGCGATAATTACTGCCAGTTCTTTAACCAAACAAGATTTCGAATCCTGGACTGGTTTTGATATGATATTTGATTTCTACAGACTAAAAAGTGCAGATGAATTGGCCTTTTCTAAAATTGGAAGCAAAAGAATGAAGCAATATCAGGTTGTCTGTGAACAGTTAGGAAAATCAAGAGACAAGAATTTGGTTTTATGGTCAGAAATTTTTTTGAAAACAATGAACGGAAAACCATCGAATCATTTTAAAATCAATTTAAAAACAAACCAAATTGATCGAATAATTCCTTAAAAAGCTTAAATTTAGTTGTTCAAAACAGTAAACCGCATATAATTTATTTATGAAACAGAACCCTTTTATATTATTCTTGTGTTTCATCACATTTTATTATTCGCATTCACAGAATATAAAATTCACGCATTATAATGACAACAATGGTCTGTCCCATAATTCGGTGAGGCATATTGTGCAGGATAAAAAAGGTTTTTTGTGGTTTGGAACCTTTTTTGGGCTGAATCGTTTTGACGGATATCAGTTTAAAAATTACATGAGTTCGTCACCCGGTAATAATAAATTGTACAATGATGATATTACGGCATTAGAATTAGATGAGGCATCCAATCATTTATGGATAGGAACCAGAAAAGGTCTGACACTATTTAAAATGGATACGCATGTTTTTGTGACTTTCCTGCCTAAAAAAAATGATCCAAACAGTCTGCCCGAAGGAGAAATCAGATCGGTATATGTGGATAAATTCAAAAGGGTTTGGGTAGGTACCAAAAATCAGGGACTTTATATGTTTTATTTGAAAGAAAACAGATTCGAAAAGATTCCGATTAAAGGTTTTGATTATGTAAAGGAAATTTTTGAAGACAAAAAAGGGAATATCTGGGTTGGGAGTTATGATAAGGGATCTGTTGCCAAAATAACCTTAGACAGCAAAGGAACAATTGTACAAATGAATAATTACACGCTATCTGTTCCTTATTCCAGCGAAAAAAATCCATATATTAATTTTATTTATGAAGACGCCAAAGCCGGTATTTTTGTAGGAACACGAAGAGGATTGTATAAATTAGATAAAAAAAACGATCAGTTTGTAAATTTATATATCGAGAACAAAGAAATCAGAGGCAATTTAGGTCCGTATTTTTTATCAGTTGCTAAAGCCCCTGATGGCAAATATTGGGTAGGAACTCTTGGAGGTTTGCTGGTTTGCAAAGAATTAGAGGACATTCAAAAAGGCGATTACAAATGGTATTATTCAGTACTTTCAGATGATACGTCAATCGTTGATAATTTGATTTCGGCTTTGTATTTTGACCGCGCAGGAGTTTTATGGATAGGCACAGAGGACGGGCTTGACAAGTTTGATCCGTACGAAAATCAATTTACACTCAATAAAGACATCTCACGTTACATAGGCAATCAGGCACCGCGTATAAGAGGGTTTTCTAAAACGCATGACGGAAAAGTAATCGTGGCAACCAGTCACAACGGACTTTTTATTTCAAGCCCAAAAGGTTTTATTCCGTTATACAACAAATCGATTGATATATCCAGCATCTATTCTGAAGATGGCAAAATATTTTATTGTGGTCTTTGTGATGGTAAAATGCTGGTTTATAACTACAGTACAAATTCATCAAAAGAAGTTAATGTGGGATTTGATACCTCGCCAATATTTGCTTTTAATAAAATGGGAGATGACTCAATGATGGTAGGCTCATTTGGAGAAGGAGCGGTTATAGTGAATACAAAAACTTTAGAAGTGCAAGCCTCCAAAGGAAAATTATTACCGGGTTTTCAGATAAATGCGATAGAAAAAGATGCTCAAAACAATGTATGGTTTGCTACAGAAACGGGTGTTGTGAAATATAATACGATATCAGGTAAAATAGAGGCTTATAAATCACTTTCTAAAAAAGAAAATGGTCTGTCTAACGAAGACAATGTTAGTGATATCATGATTGATAAAAAAGGAAAAATATGGGCCTCTACACGTTTTGGTCTATGCCAGTACAATCCTAAAAAGAACACTTTTTCAACAATAAAAAACTTTAAGGAAATCTCTGGTACCTGGATTACCGATATGCTATCAGATGCAAACGGAAATTTATGGCTGAATATCAATAACAACAGTATTGCCTGGGTAAAATCTGATTTAAAAGATATCAACATTTACCATGTAAACAGCGGGAACAGGCTGGATGTTTTTAGTTCAAGCGGTTTTTTCAATTTTAATTCCAATATTTACCTGGGAGGTAAAAATGGTATTATTTCTTTTTCGCCGCACACAATGAAAAGAAATAACTGGTCACCTGAACCGGTTATTTCCGAATTTAAAATTCAGAACGAAGAAGTCTTTCCCGAAATGGAAATTAATGGGGATATTCCGCTTTCAAGGGATCTTAATTATGGAAAAAAGGTAGAACTCAATTATAAAAACCGAAATTTTTCACTTCAGTTTTCGACTCCGTCATTTGCAAACGAAAAACTTAATAAGTTTCAATATATGCTGGAAGGCTTTGACAAAAATTGGATTACGGCAAACAGTAACTCAAGAACTGTTCAGTATACCAATCTTTTTCCTGGTAATTATGTATTTAAAATAAAATCCAGTAACAGTGACGGGCATTGGAGCAGGGTGGTTTCTTATCAAATTAAGGTACTTCCGCCTTTTTGGTTAACGCCAATATCTTTTTTATTCTTCTTTTTACTGCTGGTTGCTGTTTTTTATTTTATCAGAAGAGAAATTAAAAATCGTATCCAGTTAAAACAGGAATTGCTTACTGAAAAAGTAAACAGAGAACATGACATTAAGCTGAATAATGAAAAACTTCGATTTTTTACGAATATTTCGCATGAATTAAGAACCCCGCTAACACTCATTTTAGGTCCTGCCAAGCAATTATTGGATGAAAGCAACAATGCAACCGATTATGAAAAAAGCAGGTACAATTTAATTTATCAAAATGCCAGCAGGCTTTTAAACCTGGTTAATCAGGTGCTCGATTTTAGGAAAGCGCAGTCTGGTGAATTAAAACTTAAAGTTTCAAAAACAGATATTCTGACCTATTCTAAAAATATCTTCGATTCGTTTAAGGAAATGGCGTACAACAAAAAAATTAAATTAAATTTTGTAGCTGAGGCTGACAATATAACGGGTTGGATAGACAATGATAAATATGATAAAATCCTTTACAATCTCTTGTCTAATGCCTTGAAGTTTACTAATAAATACGGAAATGTAGATTTATTTATCAGGCTAAAAAACAGTTCTGAAGAAATATTAATCCTGGAAGTTATCGATGATGGAATTGGAATTCCGTTAAAAAGCCAGGAAAAAATATTTAAACGATTTTATCAGGCTACCAATAGCAAAGCCCATAATACAGGATCAGGTATTGGTCTTTCTTTAGTTAAATCCCTGGTTGCGCTTCACAAAGGATCCATAACCGTAGAAAGTGCACTGGGAAAGGGAAGTACGTTTAAAGTTGAAATTCCGATAGACCGTATTTCGTATGAAACTAAGGAAGTTTTTGAATATGCCTTGAAAAATGATAACCTAAGCATGCTGATTCCTGAAAAAGCAGCTAAAAAAACCATTCAGAACACAGAATTAAAACAAAAAATACTGGTTATTGAAGATAATACGGAGCTTAGAAAATATCTGGTTGATTTTCTCTCGGATTATTACAAGGTTTATGACGCAGAAAATGGGGAAGAAGGTCTTAAAATCTGTCGACAAATAAAACCTATTTTATGCGTTGCCGATGTGATGATGCCAGTTATGGACGGGCTCGAGTTTTGTAAAGAACTAAAGAATGATGAATTTATCAGCCATATACCTGTTGTATTGCTTACAGCACTTGGAGAAAATGTTGACAAAGTTAAAGGATATGAAATTGGTGCCGATGGTTACCTGGTTAAACCTTTTGAACCATCGCTATTAAAAACAGTTATCGAAAACATCATAAAGTCAAGATTAGATCTTAAAGTGAAATTTTCGGGTGAAGTAGAAAGCAAAGTCAGTCTGTTGACCCATTCGCCAATTGATGAGGAGTTCATGGAAAGAATTACAACTTTAATTAATGATAACCTGAGTGAAGAAGACTTGTCAACTGAATTTCTTTGTGATAAGCTTGGTGTAAGTTCTTCAAAATTGTATAGAAAAATTAAAGAGCTGACCGATTTGGCTCCAAACGAATTTATCAGAACAATACGCCTGAAAAAATCGGCAGAATTGCTTAAGACAAAAAAATATAACGTTTCTGAAGTCACCAATTTGGTAGGTTTTAATGATCCGTTGTATTTCAGCAGATGTTTTAAAAAGCAGTTCGGTTTTCCTCCAAGTAAGCTGATTAACTAAAATTTTTTCATGGCTTTTTAATAGATTGTTAAAATGATAGCGTTACTTAAAAAATAATAGTCCAGTTAAGATTGTTTGTTTTTTTTTTTTGAATAGCCTCCTGCTTTAGCTGGAGGTAAATTAATTTGAAAGATAAATTGGCTTTAGCCAAAAAAAAAGCTACAATATTTGGCTAAAGCCCTTAGCTAATTTAAATCATCATCCTCCAGCTAAAGCAGGAGGCAATTCAAAATTTTCTTTTATAAATAATAGAACTCAACTCATAAAATCAAATCTTACAGACTTGAAGCATGTAGCAGTTTATCTACTATTCCTGTTGTTAAAAACTATGTAAAATCAATTTGGCTCCAACGAATTTATCAGAACAATACGCCTGAAAAAATCGGCAGAATTGCTGAAAACAAAAAAACACAACGTTTCTGAAGTTGCCAATTTGGTAGGTTTTAATGATCTGTTGTATTTCAGCAGATGTTTTAAAAAGCTGTTCTGTTTTCCTCCAAGTAAGCTGATTAATTAAAATTTTAATCTTTTTTAAAATCCAAAATTCAATGTTTTTTGAGCAGTTTTTTTCAGCCCGAGATAAAATCATAATTGATATTATAAGCATTTTGTAGCATATCTACCTGTCGATGTCCTTTTATATAGTTGTAATTCTTTTGTGTTTTATGCAATTGACTATATTTTTTTCAACAAAAAACCACAGCTTATTACGGCTGTGGGTTTTGTCTTAAATTTAGAAAACTTTTACTGCTTGGTTAGCGGAATTTATTCTGTAGCTAAGAATGCCTGCACTAACGATTGAAAAATAAGTTTTCGTCATTGGAATTAATTACTGTTTATTTAAAATTAAATCAACATTTTCAGGAAAAAAAGATTTGACACGATTTCCGCCAGGGCACTCCTCTCTGGGAGCAAGATCTAAAGGATTCCATGAGTAAGAAAAACGCATACTTGTAGGGCTTAATGATTTTATCCTAATCCAACCTTGATTTCCACAGCGTGAATTTTCGCCCCAATAATTAAGTACGTAAGTAGAACGGTCTTTCTCGAAGTAATCCCCAGATATGTCAACATCACTAGTGTTTCGGGTGTCTTCAAGTATGACTCCCGTATTATTATCAACTATGTAGTGCCTAGCATTTAATTTATCCCGGGTTATACTATAAGCAGTTTTTGTTTGTTTTGTGATATAAAAAAAGTAGGTTTTATTGTCTAAACTGCCCTGCCAGATACCTATTAAAGGATCTAGTAAATGGTTTACATCTTTTAAATATGTGCCATCAGGAAAACCATCGCCTAATTCCCTTTTATCAATACAATTTTCTAAGGGTACAATATTTTGTGCTTTTGTTTGCCCTAAAAATAATAGGAATAAGGCTAATATATAAATGTTTTTCATTGCTTTAAGTTTAGTTACAAGGGGTTTCTTTTAGTTGGTTGTTTGAGTCTAATGCTAATTTTTTAGAACCTTTTT
>CBFGNY010000098.1:0-16624 GCA_965650235.1 uncultured Flavobacterium sp.
CCTCTTCTTTCTTTTTTTCTTCTTCTTCTTCTTTCTCCTCTTCCATTTTATCACTTTCAGCCTTATCTTTCTCTTCACTATCTGCTCGCTTGGCATTCATAGCATCGACTTTTTCTTTCGGAGGCGTTAAAAGTGTTTGCCCTTCGACAGCATCAGCGCCAATCCCATCTCTCACTTCACTGTTCATGTTATGATAAGCGCGTAAATCATAAGAATCTTTTATTCCTAACTCTGACGAAATACTCTCTAGTGTATCTCCTTTTTTTACTAAATAAGGTATGGCAGTGCTCATTTGTTTTTTTATTAGTTAAATAATAAATCCGTTACTACTTGCGATTTATGGATAATTTTTCCCGGTAGTTAAAATAAGAATTGTTGATTTTAATCTCTGTTTCAGAAAACTCAAAATCAAGTTTTGTATTTACAAATTGAATGTTACTTTTAACTGTAGTAGTAATAAGGGAGTCTTCATCGCTTACCTTTTGAGGAAATTTATTTGCAATACCATATTCTTTTATTTTTTCAAAAAGTGCATCAGTATCAGTATTCTGTCCTTCGATTTTTAAAGTTTTTAAAATCGGGTCGAAATTGGTTTTTCCTTTCCACGACAAGGTAGTTTCTAACGGTACAATATTCCATTCGAATTGATATTGATCAAAATTTTCTGTTTCCTGAAAACAAAGCATTATCACTTTCATCAAACCCAAAGAAAAAAAGTAATTGGTCATTGCATATCCATCTTTTGCCACGTTTTCTAAAAATTGATTTCTGATATAATCAAATCCGGGACCTTCATGTTTCAGTTTTAATTCTTCATCTTTTGCTGCTATTCTCTCTGCTATTTCAGTATAATTGGATAGCAAAAAAGATTCGCCTTTTACATCAAACAAAACCGGGAAAAGTGCTTTATTATATTCGTGTGCTAAACTTTCAAATTTTAATTCAATTTTTTCGCCATTTACTTTAAAATTATTCCGCCTGATCTCTATTTTAAAATTTTTGCTCTCTAATTGTTCAAATTGAACCTCATAAGTAATCGTTGCATCAGAATTTATTTCGAATAGCTGAAAATTAATTTTATGGTCAACACTAAAATTATAATTGAAATTGGGCTTCATTGCTTTTTTAAAATTTGAGCCAAAAGTAAACAATTAATTTAAATTTGTAGTATTTGTATTATTTTATATTTATCTACATATAAAAATAAGTAATCCATTACTTGAAATTTAAACATTTTTAGAAAAATAAAACAGCTTATTGTTATTCCTTACCATCCTTTCCAAAAGGAGCTAAAATAGGATTCTTATAGCTAATAAATAAAAAAGCCAAAGTCAGAACAAAATCTAACTTTGGCTTTATAATAAAATTGTTTATAGAACTATTTCACTTCCAAAACATTGTTTGCAGGTTTTACATCTGCCATTAATCCGCTTGGATCAATAGTGATTTTTTTAATTGCCGTTCTGTTTTTATCGATTGTAAAATTGTAATTTGATTGCGCCCAGGCCCAGTCATTTAAAACGGTTCTTTTTTCGTTTGGATTTTGATTTGGCTTGATGAAATTCATCATTCTTAATGGAATATGAAAGTTTTCAGAAGTTCCGTCTCTATAGTCTACTTTTAGATCTATTGGCATTGGCATTCTTCCAATTCTTTCTAAGGTAACAGTAGTTTTTCCTGCATTATCCGCAACCTCCTTAATTCCATAATCAATAGTATTGGTTGTTTGGGCCCAATCTGTCAAATACCAGTCTAACTCAGCTCCTGAAACTCTTTCGGCTGTCCTTTTGATATCATTTGGTGTTGGGTGTTTGAATTTAAAATCGTTGAAATACCTTTTTAAAGTTTCATCAACATTTTCCTTTCCAATCACATATTCCAATTGTGATAAAAAGATACTTCCTTTAATATAAGATGAAATACTATACGGCCTGTTTTCGTCGTAGCGATCACCATGAGTGGTTTGTGGCTGCTCTTTTCCGGAATTTACCAAACTGTAATAAGCAGCATAATTTCCTTTAAAAGGGTTTTCTACTTTTTTATCTCCCTTTAATTCATTCAACGCCATATCTTCTATATAAGTCGTAAAACCTTCGTCCATCCAGGGATGTTTGGATTCGTTTGAAGCCAGAATATGCTGGAACCAGGAGTGTCCTAATTCATGAGTTGCTGTTCCTAAAATTCCTTCAAGAGTTCCGTTTCCTAACATTAACGTACACATAGCGTACTCCATTCCACCATCTCCTCCTTGTATAAAAGAGTATTGTTTATAAGGATACTGACCTACTTTTTGATTGTAAAAATTCATAACCTGAACCATCAAAGGCTGTAATTGTTTCCAGTTTTCTGTTGTTTTAGGATTGTTTTTGTAAAAGAAATGCAAATCTACATCGTTTGGTCCTTTTACAATATCATGTGTATATTCTTTGTCAGCCGCCCAAGTGAAATCGTGTACATTTGGCGCTATAAAATGCCATGTAAGTGTTTTGGTTTTCTTTGGATAAGTCACTGTAACACCTGCATCTTCATAACCATGTCCAATTTTATTTTTATCCTGTAAATATCCGGAGCCACCAATTGTGTAATCTTTGTCAATAGTGATTTTTACATCAAAATTACCCCAAACGCCGTGAAATTCCCTTGCAATGTAGGGATCTGCATGCCAGCCTTCGAAATCAAATTCGGCTAATTTAGGATACCATTGTGACATTGATAATTCTACGCCTTCAGAATTATTTCTTCCGGCACGACGCACCTGAACCGGGACCTGCCCGTCAAAATCCAAAGTAAAAGTTGATTTGGAATTTGGCAGAATCGGTTTAGGCAAAGTTACTTCAAGAATAGTTCCTGAAACTCTTGTTTGTGCCGTTGTGCCATCTTGCTTGAAATTGTTTATTTTTAAAAATCCAATTTCATTTGGTTTCAAAGTTTCAATTCGGCTTTGTTTTATATCTTTTCCGTCAGCACCTTTTACTTTGGTTACCATTCTTCCGTCAGGATCTTTTATAAAATGAAGGCGTGCATCCATCTCGCTTCCTGGCTGGAAAGCGTTAAAAAACAAATGATAATATACTTTTTTTAAAGTATCAGAAGAATTATTGGAGTACACAAGTTCTTGTTTTCCCTTGTACTGATAGTTTTTCACATCCATTGAAACTTCCATTTTATAATCGGCATGCTGTTGCCAATAAGAAGTATTTTGTGCAAAAGAAGTTTGGAAACCAAAACTCAAAAAAGAAAGTAGGATAATTTTTTTCATTTGAATTATGTTGTGGTATTAAAAGTAACAAGTTTACAAAATAGGCTCTTGTAAACTTGTTATTGACTATATAAAATTTAGTCTGTTATTTTTTAGACATTTTTTCAGCCATCAATAAAGCATTGTATGCATTAACCATTTTAGCCGTTTTGGACGATTCAGCAGAAGAAACCGCTACAGGCTCCTGATCTGGATTTGGATTTTCACCCAACACAACCATTGCAGGAAGAGCAACTCCGGAATCCATCAAAATTTGTTTTACCTGTTTTGCCTTAAGTTTTGGATAATAAGAACGAATCAATACAGCTACTCCGGCAGCATTTGGAGAAGCCATTGAGGTTCCCTGTAAATATTTGTATTTATTATTTGGAACCGTTGCGTAAATTTCCTCTCCGGGAGCAAAAACATCTACATTTAATTTTCCGAAGTTGGAGAATTCTGCTACAACATTTTTTCCGTAGCTTTTATTAATTGCTCCAATTGTAATCAGGTTATCTGCAAATTCCTTGATGTTATCTTCAGAATCATTTGGATAATTAATGTTGTTTGTTTCATCGATATTATAACCGTCATTACCTGCCGCATGAACAATTAAAACATCTTTTTTCTTTGCATATTTTATAGCATCATAGACCCATTTTTTTTGTGGGGAAAAACTTTTTCCGAAACTTCCGTTAATCACTTTTGCTCCATTATCAACAGCATAGCGAATTGCCAAAGCGATATCTTTATCATACTCATCGCCGTCAGGAACTGCTCTAACCGTCAAAATTTCAACGTTGTCGGCAACTCCGTCTCCTCCTAAATCATTGCCACGAACCTGCGCAATAATTCCGGCAACGTGAGTCCCATGTAATGCTTTTTCTTTGTCTGGTCCAAATACTATATTATTACCGTATTTAGTACTTTTAATATCTTCTGCATTATCCCCTAAAATTTTTCTTCCGTCAAATTCCTTATTTAAGTTATAATTCAATTGACCATAAACATGTTCCCTGTAATCTTCCAATTCTGCTTCAGGATCAAAGGTTGGGCCTGCATTGGTAAGAATTTGTGTCATGATCATTTTACTTCTGTTCACATTTTTATCAGTAGAAACAATCCCTGAAACATCCTCAAGGGTATATTTTTCTTTATTTAAGGTTGCTTTTATTGTCTTATGAACATCCAGTAAAAGATCAACTTGTTCCTTGTCTTTTAATGCTTTTTGATATTTCTCATCATATTGTGCCAAAGCATCTTTATATTGTTGAGAACCATCATCTCCTTTTTTGACAATACGGGTCATTTCAAGGTTTTCATTAACGATATCTCCAAGAAAATTCCATCCGTGAATATCATCAATATAACCATTTTTATCATCATCGATTCCGTTACCTGGGATTTCCTTTGGATTCGTCCAGATCATTCCTTTTAAATCTTCATGTTCGATGTCAACACCAGAATCAACGATTCCGACAATCACTTTTTTACCTGTTTTTCCTTGGAGTAATTCGGCATAAGCCTTATCCACACTCATCCCTGGAATAGAATCTTTTATTAAATCAAGATGACTCCATCTTTTTAATTCGGTATCTGTAAGCGGTGCTTTTTTAACAACAGCTAATGGTGCCGTAATAAATTCTTTTGGTGTGGAAACTTGCGCTTGCATTGTAGCGCCGCAACCTGCTAAAACAAGTAATGCAAAAGCAGATAAATTGAGAGGTTTTATATGACTCATGTATCTATATTAATGTAAAAGTTAAAGATGGGACTAAATTATGATATTTTGTTACAAAAAACTAACTGTTAACACTGTGTTATGATATTCATTCAATTGAAAATATAAGAAAAGAAGTTTTTATTTACAAATATTTTAGTTTGATAAATACAGTCTTTACAATTTGTATAATTATTAGCGGAATGGATCAAACAGAATCGCTGAAGATGTTGAACCAACATACGATAGATCGAACTTCGAAACAGTCCTTTCCATTTTAATGGAACCAGCAGTAGTATTGAGGGAGATGTCCTTAACTATCCTTTAAAATGTCACAAACGATTACCGTAATATTGCATTAGAAAAAGCAACTGTCTATAATACTTTTGGAAAATTAGTAAAATCATTTACATAAAACTCAGAAAATAAAAGTAACACTATCAGCTTATCTGGCTTACCAAAAGCAGTATATTATGTATACCTGATCAATCAGGAAACAGCTTCTGTTAAAAAAGTTATAGTGGAATAATTACAATTCTATAAAAACTAAAATCCCATTTTCAAAATAATAAATATGGGATTTTTTTATTTCAAATTTCTTCTAAAGAATCTCTTCGCAAGTAAAAACCTCTTTTAAGCGAACCCCTTTCTCTGTATTTTCTACCGTTATAATTTGATTGTGCGCATCATGTTCTAAAAACAAATAATAATTATTTGTTGCAGCAGCATTTAGAAATTTCTCTTTTTCGTTTAATGTTAAAAGTGGCCTTGTATCATAACCCATAATATAAGGTAACGGAATATGTCCGGCAGTCGCCAATAAATCGGCACAAAAAACAATCGTTTTATCCTTATACTGAATGTGCGGAATCATTTGTTTTTCGGTATGCCCATCGGCAAAGGAAATTCCGAAACCTAATTCCGACTGTGATTGAAAATCGCTTCCGGATCTTTCTATAAAATTAAGCTGCCCACTTTCCTGCATCGGTAAAATATTCTCAGATAAAAAAGAAGCTTTCTCACGGGCATTTGGTTTTGTTGCCCATTCCCAATGATTTTCGTTGCTCCAGTATCTGGCGTTTTTGAATGCCGGTTCATAACCCGTTTTATCTTTATTCCATTGTACACTTCCGCCACAATGATCAAAATGCAAATGCGTCATGAAAACATCGGTAATATCATCTCTGTGAAAGCCATATTTCGCCAGAGAACCATCCAGAGAATGCGTTCCCCAAAGTGAATAATAACTAAAAAATTTCTCTGATTGTTTATTTCCCATTCCGGTATCTATCAAAATCAGACGGTTTCCATCTTCGATAAGCAGACAGCGGGCGGCAATGTCAATTAGATTATTGGCATCGGCAGGATTGGTTTTGTTCCAGATTGTTTTTGGCACAACACCAAACATGGCACCACCGTCTAATTTAAAATTTCCAGATTCTATTGGATAAAGTTTCATAGTTCCATTTTAAGATAAAGCAAAGCTAGCAAATCCAAACTTTGTATTCCTAAAAATCAATATCAAAACTAAAAACAATTATTTAAGTGTAATAGATGTACTTCCCAACATCTCCTGCTTATCGAAGAAATTCACAAAATAGGTTCCTTTCTGAAATTCATACCCATATGAGCTTAAAACTCCGTAAACATTTACAGGTTTTCCCTGAAAGTCAACAGACACAATAAAACTGTAAACTAATGCTTTATTATTGCCAAATTCAATAAGTTTATCTTCACCTAAAACATTGTTTTTTTGATCTAAAACCTGAACATAAAAAACCCTTTTTCCGGTTTTAGCGACTGAATTTGCTGAAATAGAAAAACTTGCTTTAAGTATATTGGTAGTTTTGGCCTTATCCGTTTCAAGTTCTTCCCCTGATTTTTTTTCCCTGAGAGCTACAACTTTGAAATTATTCAAGTCTAATTTTGAAGCAGATTTCAAAGTTGACTCAAGCTTTTTTTGGTGTGAAGTCAGTGTATCATTTTTAATTTTTTGCCGATACATCACTTCGTTTTGATTTTCAATTTCACTTAATAAACTTTTATTCTCAGATTTAAGATTTTTAATTTCCGCAATTTTTGATGCTAATGAAATTTTTAAATCTGAAAGCTGTTTGCGATAAATTTGTATTTGAGGAAGTGAAGGATTTCTGGAAGCCCTTATGATTTCCATTAAATTTTCTACATTTTTCTTTTCAAACTCCAGTTCTTGCGACAAGGCAGTTTTTTCAAGCATAGCTACATCATAAGCTAATTTCAAAGTCTCTAAAGAATCTAATAGGTTTTTTTGAACAAGTGAAGTCTTATTCAACACACCAATATCATCTTTTTTATTAGTGGCAATCGTAGATTCACCAACAATTGTTTTTGTTTCATTACCGAAAATATAAAATGCAGCACCCAGTCCAAAAACTAAAACTACTGCAAAAAGTGCTTTTACCCACAGGTTGGTATAATGTTTCCCCATAACATTCTTTAATTTTGCACAAAAATACTAATAAATTACTCGTTAAAGGGTGTATAGATATTCTTTTTCTATCTATTTGTCCAAATCCTTATGAATCAATCAATAAAACCATTATAATGATTTTGATCTCAATCATTAATAATTAACAATAAAAAATAACTTCTATCTATTTTAACATTTGTTATAATAATGTGAACCGTTATGGAAAAAGGTATTTAAGTCGTATCTTTGCAGATAATTTTTCATTTCAGTATTGAAGTCCAGTGTTTTAAAAGCATGCTAATTATTTTAATTCCTGAATAAAATTGGAAGAAAAACAAATACAATAACAATGATAAAAGTTTCTGATACAGCCAAAAAGAAAATCATCGACCTTATGAATGACGATGGTTTTGATGCCGCACATGACTACGTACGTGTAGGGGTGAAAAGCGGTGGATGCTCTGGTTTGTCATATGATTTAAAATTTGACAAAACTAAGGGTGAAGACGATAAAATATTTGTAGACAACGACATAACAATTGCAGTTGAAAAAAAATCATTCCTTTATTTAGCCGGAACAATTCTGGAGTTTTCAGGAGGATTAAACGGAAAAGGATTTGTTTTTAATAATCCAAATGCAAGCAGAACTTGTGGTTGTGGAGAATCTTTTTCTCTTTAAAATAATTAAATGATTGCAAAATTTAAAGATTTAAAAATTACAGAATTGATTTTATTTAGATCATCCAATTTTTAAATCTTTCAATAAAAAAAATAATGAGCAAATACACAGAAGACGATTTAAAAATCGAACTCGAAACTAAAGAATACGAATACGGATTTTATACCAATATTGAATCTGAAACGTTTCCTATTGGCTTAAACGAAGATATCGTAAGAGCTATTTCTCTTAAAAAGGAAGAGCCACAATGGATGACCGATTGGCGCATCGAGGCTTTTCGTGCCTGGAAAGAAATGATTGAGCCGGAATGGGCAAATGTTCGTTATGAAAAACCTGATTTTCAGGCCATTTCTTATTATTCAGCTCCAAAACAAGTAGATCCAAACAAAACTTTGGATGATGTTGATCCGGAACTTTTAGAGATGTACAAAAAGTTAGGAATCTCTGTTGACGAACAAAAAATGATGAACAATGTGGCTATGGATATTGTGGTCGATTCTGTTTCTGTAGCTACTACTTTCAAGAAAACATTAGGAGAAAAAGGAATTATTTTCTGTCCGATTTCTGAAGCTATTAAAGAACATCCTGAATTGGTAAAAAAATATTTAGGAACTGTTGTACCTCAAAAGGACAACTTCTATGCCGCATTAAACTCAGCAGTTTTCTCTGACGGAAGTTTCTGTTATATTCCAAAAGGCGTTCGCTGTCCTATGGAGCTTTCAACGTATTTCAGAATCAATCAGGCAGGGACAGGACAATTTGAAAGAACCCTTGTTATTGCTGATGCAGGAAGTTACGTTTCATACCTTGAAGGTTGTACAGCACCAAGTCGTGATGAAAATCAATTGCACGCTGCGGTGGTTGAATTAATCGCTTTGGATGATGCTGAAATTAAATATTCTACAGTTCAAAACTGGTTCCCTGGAAACAAAGAAGGAAAAGGTGGAGTTTACAACTTCGTAACCAAAAGAGGTTTGTGCGAAACAAACGCTAAAATTTCATGGACACAAGTAGAAACAGGTTCTGCTGTAACCTGGAAATATCCTTCTTGTGTATTAAAAGGAGATAATTCGGTTGGAGAATTTTATTCTATTGCCGTTACCAATAATTACCAACAGGCAGATACCGGAACTAAAATGATCCATTTAGGAAAAAACACTAAATCGACTATTATTTCTAAAGGTATTTCGGCTGGTAAATCACAAAACAGTTACCGTGGATTAGTGCAGATTAGCCCAAGAGCTGAGAATGCAAGAAACTTTTCGCAATGTGATTCCTTATTAATGGGTAACAATTGCGGGGCGCATACTTTCCCTTATATCGAAAGTAAAAATCCATCGGCTAAAATCGAGCACGAAGCAACGACAAGTAAAATTGGAGAAGATCAGGTTTTTTATTGCAACCAAAGAGGTATTCCGACAGAAAAAGCGATTGCCTTAATTGTAAACGGTTTCAGTAAAGATGTATTGAACAAGCTCCCAATGGAATTTGCTGTTGAAGCTCAAAAATTATTAGAGATTTCTTTAGAAGGATCTGTTGGATAATAAAATCAACACAATATGGATATCATCTTAAAAAATGTAAAGAAAAAAGATTTTCCAGTTTTAAAATCACTGGCAAAATCTCTTGGTTTTGAAATTATTGAAGAAAAAGAAAAACCATATAATGAGGAATTTGTAAAAGAGATTTTACAAGGTCAAAAAGATATTAAAGAAGGCAGGGAATTAAAATGACGATGGAGGAAATACAAGCTTTATGCAAATAATATTTACTCCAAAAGCTAAAAAAGATTTAGATTTTTGGGTCAAATATGGAAATAAAAACATTTTACGAAAAATCACTACGTTAATTGAAGACATACAACTTCATCCTTTTGATGGGATTGGAAACCCGAAGCTTTGAAACATGAACTTTCAGGAAAATGGTCAAGACGAATTGATTAAAGAACATAGAATTATTTATGAAATTATTGACGAAAATACAATTGATATTTTAAGCATATTTTCATTAAAAGGACATTATTAAATAGAGAAAAAACACATTAAAGATGTTATCAATAAAAAACCTTCACGCCGCAATCGGTGATAAAGAAATCCTAAAAGGAATTAATATAGAAGTTAAAGCTGGCGAAGTACACGCTATCATGGGACCAAACGGTTCCGGAAAAAGTACACTTTCGGCTGTAATTGCCGGAAACGAAAACTACGAAGTTACTGATGGAGAAGTTTTCCTTGACGGAGAAGATCTTGCTGATTTGGCACCAGAAGAAAGAGCGCATAAAGGAGTTTTCCTTTCGTTTCAATATCCTGTAGAAATTCCCGGAGTTAGTGTTACCAATTTCATGAAAACTGCAATCAACGAAACTCGTAAAGCAAACGGTCAGGAAGAAATGCCAGCTAATGAAATGCTGAAGGTAATTCGTGAGAAATCGGAATTGTTAGAAATCGATCGCAAATTTTTATCCCGTTCTTTAAACGAAGGTTTTTCAGGAGGAGAGAAAAAAAGAAACGAAATTTTCCAGATGGCAATGTTAGAACCAAAATTGGCAATCCTTGACGAAACCGATTCTGGTCTTGATATCGATGCATTAAGAATTGTAGCTAACGGAGTTAACAAATTGAAAAGCGAGAAAAATGCGATTATCGTAATCACGCACTACCAACGTTTATTAGATTATATCGTTCCGGATTTTGTTCACGTTCTTTACAACGGAAAAATTGTAAAATCGGGCGGAAAAGAATTGGCTTACGAATTAGAAGAAAAAGGATACGACTGGATTAAAGCAGAAAACTAAATTTTGTTTCAGGTTTCAGGTTTTTTTAGTTTCAAGTTGAATTACGTTTTGTAAGTTTAAACTTAAAATTATAAAAATAGAAATTATGGCAACAATTAACCGATTTGAAGATTTAGAAATCTGGAAAGAAGCTCGACGATTAGCAAAAGAAATTCACTTAATTTCTATTGAGACAGAATTAAAATCAGATTTTAAATTTAAAAATCAAATCAAAGATTCTTCCGGATCAGTAATGGATAATATTGCTGAAGGTTTTGAAAGAGATGGGAATTTAGAATTTCGTCAATTTTTATCAATCGCAAAAGGATCTGCCGGAGAAACGAGATCTCAATTATATCGCGTTTTTGATTTTGAATATATTTCAGAACAAAAATTCGAAGCGTTAAAAAAAGATTATGAAAACTTAAGCGGTAAAATAAAAAACTTTATCACTTATCTCAATAAAAAAGAGTTCAAAGGAAATAAGTTCCAGTAAATCAACCTGAAACTTGAAACTTGAAACTCCGAAGGAAACAACTACAGAAATGGATTTAAAAGAAAAATTAGTATCGTCTTTTATGGCTTTTGAAGAGCGTGTCGATGTACATTCAGATTTACATGACATACGTACGAATGCCTTAAAAAACTTCGAAAATAAAGGTTTCCCAACCAAAAAAGAAGAAGCCTGGAAATATACATCATTGAACGCCATCTTAAAAAATGACTTTACTGTATTTCCAAAAAAAGAAAATGCAATTGAATTTAATGATGTAAAAAAATATTTTTTACACGAAATCGACACGTATAAATTAGTGTTTATTGATGGTATTTTCAGTTCACATTTATCTTCTACAACACACGATGGGATTGATGTTTGCTTAATGTCTTCGGCATTGACCAAACCAAAATATAAAATGGTTATTGATACCTACTTTAATCAAATTGCAAGCAAAGATGAAAGTTTGACTTCCTTGAATACTGCTTTTGCCTGTGAAGGAGCTTATATCAACATTCCGAAAAAGAAAGTAGCCGATAAGCCAATTGAAATCATGTATTTCTCAACTGGCAACGAAGCAGCTTTGATGGTTCAGCCAAGAAATTTGATTATTGTGGGTGAAAATTCACATGTTCAAATAATCGAACGTCACCAAAGTTTGAACGAAAATCCTGTTTTAACCAATTCGGTTACAGAGATTTTTGCTCAAAAACGTGCGATTGTTGATTATTATAAAATTCAAAATGATAATAGCGAAGCAAACTTAGTTGACAACACTTATGTTTCCCAACAACAGGAAAGTCATGCTTATGTACATACGTTCTCGTTTGGTGGAAATATAACCCGAAACAACTTAAACTTTTATCACTTTGGTGAAAGACTGACAAGTACACTAAACGGAATTTCAATTCTAAATGACAAACAACACGTTGATCATTATACTTTAGTTAACCATGCACAGCCTAATTGTGAAAGCTTTCAGGATTATAAAGGAATATTTTCTGATCGTTCGACTGGAGTTTTCAACGGAAAAATCCTCGTAGACAGAGAAGCTCAAAAAACGAATGCTTTCCAAAAAAGCAACAACATTTTATTGAGTGACAAAGCGACTATAAATGCAAAACCACAATTGGAAATTTTTGCTGATGACGTAAAATGTTCTCACGGTTGTACAATTGGACAATTAGATGAAACAGCCATGTTCTACATGCAATCACGTGGTATTCCTAAAAAAGAAGCAAAAGCTTTATTGATGTATGCATTCTCAAATGCTGTTATCGAAAGCATCAAAATACCGGAATTAAAACAACGTATTACTAAAATCATTGCCATGAAATTAGGCGTGAATTTAGGATTTGATTTGTAATAAATTATATTCCAACAAATACAAAACCGATAATTAAGTTTGTCGGTTTTTTTATTTCTTTTTTTTAGCTAATCGCGAACTAAAGTTCAAATCGTTTTCCCTGTTCCGGAAAAATAAATTTCAAACCCAAATCATTTTGATTTTTTAATTGCTCCTTAATTAATTTAATATTTTTAGCAGGCGGTTTCAAATGTGTAACTACTATCTTAAATCCATTTAAAGAATCTTTTCCGGCTAGTTTTTCCAACTCATGAAGTTCATTCATCAAATACTTTGGAGTCAGATGTCCGAATAAAAATTGATCCGGCTGTTCATTTGGGAAAGAAACTTCTATAAAGATACCTTTTAATTGTTTGCTCTGAATTAATGGTGCAATTGCTGTCCATAATTCATGGAGATTATTACTTTTTTCTACGATATCAGGCCCAGTGTCTCCGAGATATAAAGCATAATCATTTTTGTTTTTTATCAAGAAAGCAGTGCTTTCATATGGATTAACATGGCTTAGCGGAAAAGATCTTACCGTCATTGAAGTATTGGCAATTGGAGTTTCTTCGTTAATATTTAAAGTCTGAAAATGATAGCGTTTAATATGGAAACCCGGTCCTTCATCTCCAAAATTAGCCCATGTCTGATCATTAAAATAATGGTTTTGCATCATCTCCATACATTTTTTTGTAGCGTAAACCGTTTTTGAAGAATCAGCGGGCGAGTTAATTATCAATCCAGAAACATGGTCTAAATGGGCATGCGAAATCAAATATCCTTTAATATATTTTCGTAATACTTCAGTTGTTGAAACTTTTAAAACTTTATTTTCAATAGCTTTTTCGATTCCTGAATTTATAGTTCCGGCATCCAGACAGATATATTCTGTTGTATTTAAAGGCGCTAATAAATAAGCCGAAAGATTCTTTTCGTCAATCCCTCCTTTTACCCCCAAAGGAACAACCTGAAAAGATGATTTTTGCTGTTTCTGTGCAAATACATTAATCGAAATTAAAATGAAACAAATCAAGAGTTTCCTTATAGTAGCCATATTCACAATTTTATTACTGCAAATTTCATTAATTAACCTCAATAAATAGTGATGCATTGATAAGAATCCTATCAAATAATACTAAATTTACTTTCCTTTACGGTGATGAAATTCAATTCTAAATAATATCTTTACGTAAAAAATATAACATTTTTAATAAAAAAAGTTACAATGACAACAATAGCATCGCAATTTGGAATAAATGAAGCTCTGGAAAAATTGGGCATTAAATTTATAAATGAAGGAACCTCAACGGGTTTAGAAAATTTTTCATCCGGAGAAATTTTAGATAGCTATTCTCCTGTTGACGGGAAATTAATTGCATCTGTAAAAACGTCGACAGCTGAAGATTATGAAAAGGTAATGCAATCGGCCACTGAAGCTTTTAAAAAATTTCGCCTCATACCTGCACCTCAACGTGGAGAAATCGTACGTCAGTTTGGAGAAAAATTACGCCAAAATAAAGAGGCTCTTGGGAAATTAGTTTCTTATGAAATGGGCAAGTCATTACAAGAAGGATATGGTGAAGTACAGGAAATGATTGACATTTGTGATTTTGCTGTTGGTTTATCCCGTCAATTACACGGGTTAACAATGCATTCTGAAAGACCTGGACATCGCATGTACGAACAATATCATTCATTAGGAGTGGTCGGAATCATTTCTGCATTTAATTTTCCGGTTGCCGTTTGGTCCTGGAACACTGCGTTAGCCTGGATTTCAGGTGATGTTTGTGTTTGGAAGCCTTCTGAAAAAACACCTCTTTGCGGAATTGCCTGTCAAAATATTATAGCACAGGTCATTAAAGAAAATAATTTACCCGAAGGAGTTTCGTGCTTAATCAATGGTGATTATACTATTGGTGAGTTAATGACAGCTGATAATAGAATTCCGTTAATTTCAGCAACCGGTTCAACAAGAATGGGGAAAATAGTAGCTCAGGCTGTCGCAGGTCGTTTGGGTAAATCATTATTAGAATTAGGCGGAAACAACGCTATTATTGTTACCCCAGATGCAGATATCAAAATGACCGTGATTGGAGCTGTTTTTGGAGCTGTTGGCACCGCAGGACAACGTTGTACTTCAACCCGACGATTGATTATTCACGAAAGTATTTACGATAAAGTAAAGGAGGCATTGATTGCTGCTTATAAACAATTACGAATCGGAAATCCGCTTGACGAAAACAATCATGTAGGACCGTTAATTGATATTCATGCTGTGGAAATGTATGCAAAAGCGTTGAACAGAGTGGTTGCTGAAGGCGGAACTATTTTAGTTGAAGGAGGCGTGCTTTCAGGTGAGGGTTATGAAAGTGGCTGTTACGTAAAACCAGCCATTGCCGAAGCAGAAAATTCATTCGAAATAGTACAGCACGAAACCTTTGCACCTGTTTTATATCTGATGAAATATTCAGGACAAGTAGAAAATGCCATTGAACAGCAAAATGGTGTTGCTCAGGGATTATCATCAGCAATTATGACAAATAACTTGCGTGAAGCTGAAAGATTTTTATCTGTTACAGGATCCGATTGTGGTATTGCAAATGTCAACATTGGAACTTCCGGCGCCGAAATTGGAGGTGCTTTTGGAGGTGAAAAAGAAACCGGAGGCGGAAGAGAATCCGGTTCTGATGCCTGGAAAATATACATGAGACGCCAAACCAATACTATCAATTATACAACAAGCCTTCCATTGGCACAAGGTATCAAATTTGATTTGTAAATTATAATGTGATCAAAAATCATAAAAGGCTTCCAAAAAAATGGAAGCCTTTTACTTTAATTTAAAACTGGTTAGTTAGTATAGATTATTTTTTAATGATGATTTTAGAAGTAACGTTGCTTTCAATATAAACCTTTACAAGGTAACTGCCATTAGAAAGGCCACTCATGTCTATAGTGCTACTATTTCCTTGTTGACTATTTACCAATGCTCCTGATAAATTATAAACTTCCACTCTTTGAATCGCTTTATCTGAATCAATATTTAGCTCACTTGAAACCGGATTTGGATATAGTGTCAGTTTAGCTGATTCTATAGTTTCTTCCACATAATTGTATGATGCTATGCGCGCAGTCGTATTATACACCGTACTTATGTAAAACAGATTTGCAACAGAACCTTTTGTTATTGTATTTGCTCCTGCAGGAAGTGATACAGTAACGATTCCGGCAGTTGCAGTATAAGATACATTATTCACTTTTATAGTTCCGGTAAAATTAGAATCAAATACCAGTGTTAAAGTTGAAGCGGCCGTTGTTGTATAAGTAATAGAGGTACTGGATTCTATTTTTAAACGAGCTGTCAAAGTTAAACCTGCATAAGTTCTTGAACCAGCAGTAGAATTCATATTTCCTGTAATGGTATAAAACGAGCTTGTTTTTCCGGAAAGGGTAAAATTATGAATTTGATTTCCTGAAGTAGTACCCGAGAATGTAATAGTTCCTGATCCTGTAGCCGCTGTCCCTGTTCCAATAGTAGTAATAGAATAAGACAACGTTGCTGTTGGCGTTCCTGTAATAGTGATTGTTTTAGCGGTTGTGTTTTTTACAAAAGTAATTCCTGATGCTGGCAATCCTGTTACTGTAGCGTCTGTTGCGCTTCCTCCCCAAGTGAAAACAATTGAACTAATTGCCGTACCACTTGTCACAGTTTGA
Source organism: uncultured Flavobacterium sp. (assembly GCA_965650235.1). GTDB lineage: Bacteria > Bacteroidota > Bacteroidia > Flavobacteriales > Flavobacteriaceae > Flavobacterium. The sequence goes on from CBFGNY010000098.1 coordinate 16,421, forward strand.
TTATTATTACTTGTTGAAGTAAGAGTTTGAGCACTCACAGGTGTCACAGTAATTGTTCCTGATCCGGTCGCTGCAGTTCCTGTTCCTACCGTACTGATTGAATAAGAAACAGTAGCAGTTGGTGTTCCTGTAATAGTGATTGTTTTAGCTGTTGTGTTTTTCACAAAAGTAATTCCTGATGCAGGTAATCCTGTTACTGTAGCG
>CBFGNY010000099.1:0-16256 GCA_965650235.1 uncultured Flavobacterium sp.
TTCCTTGGAGAATATGCGGTAACCAGTAAAACAGGCAAGGGGAACCTTCGTGGTGCTATCGGTGAAGCTGCGTTTATGACGGGTATCGAACGAAACTCAGATGTGGTTACCATGAGTGCTTATGCGCCTCTGTTTTGTAATGTGGACCATAAAGTTTGGCCAATAAACCTGATCAACTATGATAGTTATCGCTGGTATGGTTTGCCAAGCTATTATGTTCAAACTTTGTTTGCGCAAAATCAGGGTACTGTAACCCTGCCAGTAAATATAGAAGAAGCACCTGTTCTGACTTTTTATGACAAAGGAGGCCTTGGATTTGGGACTTCGAACAATTCAGCAGAGTTTAAGGACTTAAAAGTATTTGCATCGGATGGCCGTGTTTTGTTTCAATCGGATTTTACAAAAAACATTGATGACTGGCAAAAAACAGCTGGGGAATGGGCGGTAAAAGACGGCGTACTTCGTCAGTCAGCAACAAAGGTTAATGCTTCAGTTTTTTTCGGAGACAAATCATGGACCGATTATACCGTTACCTTCAAAGGACGTAAAATTTCGGGAGAGAATGGTATCCAGATTTATTTTAGGAATCAGAATAAAGAAGATCAGATGCGATGGGAAATCGGCGGCAATAAAAATACCGGGTTTGTGTTAGACAATGGATTCAGCAAGCAAATCAACCCCGGAAGTATAGAAGCAGACCGATGGTATGATATTAAAGTTGAAGTTAAAGGGGGCACAGTCAAAGGTTATCTTGATGGTAAACTTATTCAGGAAATATCTGCTCCAAATCTAAAAACCAGCAGTATTTCTGTAAGTGCAGCTAATGATGAACTTTCGGGAGATATTATCCTTAAAGTTGTTAATGCGGCACCCGGCACTGTAAAAACAGAAATTAATTTGTCCGGAACCGAAAAGCTTACCGGAAAAGGAAAATCTATTGTGCTTACATCTGCCAGCCCGCTGGATGAAAATACATTGGAACAACCTACTAAAGTTTCCCCAAAAACAGAAAATCTGAAATTTTCAGGAACAACTATTACACGTTCATTCCCGGGAAATTCATTAACGATATTGCGTTTAGAAACTTTGCATTAAAAGATAACGGAAAGTTGAAAAATAAAACCTCATATAAAAAGTAATTTTATATGAGGTTTTCATTTATAAAAAAATAAAAATGATAAGGTTGATCTTTTGTACTTATCGATATTTTTCAGATTTCCAGAAGTAGCCGACCATTGAATTTAGTTTAATAACAATTCCTGATTGACCTTTTTGAGTGCCAATTTACGTGTTCAAGTATAAAAGCTTGATTTTATTTATAATTTTTTAGGATATAGTTAGAGTTTTTTATAAGCTTTTGAGTATTCAGATGGTGATAATCCAAACTCTTCGCGAAAGGATTTTGAAAATCTTTTCGGAGAATTGAAACCTACTTCATGTGCTATTTGAGAAATCTGTAATTGACTTATTTCAAGAAGCTGGCGTCCTCGCTTTAATCTAATTGTACGGATGAATTCAGCTGGTCCTTTACCTGTAATTAGTATTAATTTTTTATATAAATGTCCTCTGCTCATACCTAAATCCTCTCCTAGAATTTCAACTGAAAAATTAAGGTTCCCTATATTATCCTCTACTATCTGTATTGCTTTTTCTATCAACTTTTCATCTAAAGATGTAATGGTAATTTCACTAGGATTAACATCGATTTTTTGACTAAATACCCTATGGCTCTTTTTTGTCCATTCAATAAATTTTTGAATACGCAGCCTAAGAAGATTAAAGTGAAATGGTTTAGTAATATAATCATCTGCACCTAATTCTAATCCTTCTGTCTGATGTTCTTCTGCCGTACGTGCGGTTAATAAAATAACCGGGATATGAGACCAATGAATATTTGTTTTCACTTGTTTGCAAAGCTCAATCCCATCCATAACCGGCATCATAACATCGCTTACGATGATGGTTACATCATATTCGTTTAATTGTTCTATTGCTTCCTGTCCATTATTAGCTGTTATTACAGAATATTCATCCTCAAGGTTATCGGCCATGAAATCACAAAAATCTTTATTGTCATCTACAAATAGTAGTATTGGTTTACTAGGAATAATCTCTTTTCTTTCAATATTTTCTACATTATCGTAACTAAATTGTATATCTGTAAGACTCGTCTCTGCTTTATCTATTTCCCTAATCGGAATTTTAAAAGTAAGTATGCATCCATTTGGTATATTATCCTTTATTGTAATGGTCCCGCCATGCAGATTTACATATTCATTTGCAATATGCAAGCCAATTCCGCTGCCGGTTTCATCTTGTCTTTGCGGAGCTTGATAAAATCGTTCAAAAACACGTGTTTTATCTTCATCATTTATCCCTGAACCTGTATCTGAAACACTTACACAAACGTCACCTTCCTGTTTACTTATATGTATGTTAATATTTCCGCCATCAGGTGTAAATTTAAATGCATTAGAAAGCAGGTTGATAAGTGTTTTCTGTATTTTATCTTTATCAAACTGCATTAATAAGTTTTCTAATTCACTGCTTAAAGATAAATTAATGCTGCGTTCATCTGCATAAACACTAAAAGATGTATAAATATCCCTGATGAAATTTACAAAATTTCCTGATTTTAAATTTAATGTATCTATCCCAACATCTAATTTGCGAAAATCCAGTAGCGAATTTATTAATGAAAGCAACTGATTGGCATTTTTATACATGATACTCAGTTTTTTTCTCATGTTTTCTTCCATTGTACCACTTAGCAAAACCTGAAGCGGTGTAGTAATTAGTGTTAATGGAGTACGCAAATCATGACTTATATTTGTAAAGAATTTCAGTTTCATTTCATTTATTTGCCATTCTTTCTCGCGATCCATTTTTATTCGATGCTCTTCTATTTTTAACAGATTACGAACTTTTGATTTATGATTCAGATATAAGAGGATAACAATACCTATTATTGCATAAATACAAAATGCCCAAACAGATAAATAAAAAGGTGGTGTTACACTTATAGACAATGCTTTGGGATTGTTTTTCCATACACCATCATTATTGGATGCTTTTATCAAAAGTTTGTAATCGCCGGGAGGGAGAGCAGATAATATTATTTTATTTTCCTGAATTGGAACCCATTCTGTGTCAAATCCTTCAATTTTATAAATGTATTTCACCTTATCAGCATTAAGTAAATCGGCTGTAGTAAATTTTAAGGTAATAAGTTTATCATCATGTCTGAAGGTTAGTCCTGAAGTTAATTCCGTTGACTGTTCAAGTAATTTATGACCATTATAAATTGAATCGACTTCGATATTTTGATTACCGACACTTAATCCGGCAAAAACAATTTTTGCTATTGGTCGATTCTTTTCAACTAATTTATTTGGATTAAGAATTGTATATCCATCGATGTTTCCAAGTAAAATATTTCTATTTCTTAACTTAATTATAGAATTTTTATTAAAATAATTATTCATAAGACCATCTTTAATAGAATAATTTTTACTTGTTATGACAAGTTTGTCATTTACATCACGTTTAACAGTTAATATAGAGAGTCCATTACTTGTCGTCACCCAAATGTTATTCCGGTCATCTTCCAGAATGCCTCTGGTAGAATTATCACATAAGCCATTTGATTTGTCAAACTGATAAATAGTATCTTTTTTTTGATCCCATATGTACAGGCCGTTAATATAACCGAGCCATAAAACATCGTGCTTATCTTTATATACATTTGATATTGGAAGTTGTCTGAATTTTTGATTTCCCTTTCTATTTCCATAATAGAATACATTTTTTTTATTAGTAATATCAATTACAGAAAGTCCATAGGCCGTCCCAATAAAGATTTTGTCTCCTCCATCATAAAACATATCCAGCACACATAAATTTTCTTTAAAAGGGGATATTAAAAAATCAAAATTTGCTGCTTCAGCAGGTAATAATTGAATTTTCCCGAATAGTGATCCAATCCATATATTCCCATATCGATCCTCTACTAAGCTCCAAATATTGTTATCGCTTAATTTACTATTTTCTTTTGTATATTGAATCATTTTGCCTTTTTGATAACAAAACAAACCTTTCTTATAGGTTCCTATCCAAATACGGCCTTTACGGTCCTCTATCATAGATACTATTGCAGTATTTGAAATTGGAAGTTTTATGATGTTTTTTGATTGCTTTTCTTTCAAAAACAATCCTTTTCCATCTGTTCCAAGCCAAATATTTTCCTTGTGATCTTCCATTGTTACACTAATATCTGAACATTCAGGATATTTAAAATTCATGAAATTTCTAAAACTTTCATTGTAAAATGAAAGCCCTCTTTTATTGTGGCCAATCCAAATAGTTCCATCGTTATCACGATATAAACAATATATGTTATCGGAAAATAATGAATTATCTTTCCACGGGTCATAAACTATATTTGTTTTTAAATCACTGGTTTTGTCATAAATGAAAAGTCCGTTATGGTCTGTACCAATCCAAATCTCTCCTGGATCATTTTCAACAATACTTATAATAGAATTACTCTCAATGTTTACCTGAGATTTTAATGTTAGTGTTTTCCATTGCTGAGTTTGTTTATTCTTATACGAAATCTGATTTGAATCACTTGAATATACCCATAAGTCGTTGTCACTATCAAGAAAAATTTTGTCGGAATAAATAGCTGTATTTTTATTAATTGAATCGGGTAATTTTATTAAAGTAAAGTTGCCCGACTTGCTGTTTAATTGCCAGCATTTACCAGAGCTTTGAATATAATACAAAGATTCGCCATCATCGGTTATATTAATTAAAGTGAGGTCCTTTATGGGATCCTTTACATTAAAAACGGATGTCTTTTTTTTCTTAACATTGTAGAGAAATATTTTTTTATTGTTTATAACCCATAAATTCCGTTTTTTGTCAACATAAATCTTATAATTCTGATCAGTCTGTATGTGTAATTTTTTTAAAAATGATTTTATGTCTGAAATAAAACAATCCTTATCTCTCCAATATATCATATAAGTATATTTGAGGTCTACCCAAATATTTCCAAGACCATCTTCCTGTAATCCAAAAATATCGTTTGATAACAATGTATTAGGTTTTCCCGGACTCATTGCATAAACTTTGAATTCATATCCGTCGTATCTGTTTAGCCCCCCTTCAGTTCCAATCCAAAGAAATCCGTAATTATCTCTTAGTATTGCCTTTACATTGGTATTGGAAAGCCCTTCATTCGTGTTCAAATGATGGAAAATATAATTTGACTGTGCAACAATATTTTGGAATGAAGTAATCCAAATAAATCCAAGAATATATAACTGTATTTTATATTTTTTCATCTTATTAATAAGTTTATCACATATATGAAGGACATTTTTAGCTTTATAACATTCTTAATTTTATATTAAAAATAATATTTGTTATTCAACTTTTATTTTAACCACAAACAACTTTTTATCGATTTCTAATCCGATTATAATTTGCATATCTTCATAGGGATTAGCGAACCAATTTTCTTTTGCGATCATTTCTATAATTAGTTGGTCAATTTTTAAATTTATTTTGGGACATACAAATATTATTTTAAAAATGAAATGGCGTCTATAATTTTTATAAAAGTAGCTTTTTAATTTTAACATATTGAAAATAAACAGTCTGCAATAATTGTAATTGTCAATTTATTAAATAAAAAATAGATGAAAACTAAACTGTCCAGCCTATAAAACAATTGTGAAATTACTTGGAACTATTTTTTATAGCTAGTATCGAATGAAAATAATAAGTTTCACAAGATTAAAAAAAATATCATTTTCATTGATATTAAAATCTTTGTCGAAAGTTTCTTGCAAGTTTATTGTTACTTTCTGTTGTGATTGGCGAATCATTTAATTTTTTGGGTTTCAACCTATGTTTTGTTAATTGGCCTGGTCTTTATAGTTTAAAAATTGAGTTTTTTATTAATTAACAGCTTTATCTCTATTTTGTATCAATCTGGTCAAAGAAATAAAATACTTGCGATGTAAAAGTATCAATTAAGAAAAAATTAAAGTGGGTTGAAATGTATCCAATATTGGATATTAATGTGTTATTTTTATAGTGTATTTCTAAAATAATGTTAAAAATATTGTAAATTTAACCATTGAACAAAAGAAATGTTTCGTTAAGGAGACATTAGATTTATTGACAGTATTAAATTTTGAAACTAGTACTTTATTCGAGTTATATTAAACTTCAAAAACAATAAGGGCGGATATTATGGTAGAATATTTACAGATGAATGTTGTAGTGTTAAAAAAAACTGTAATACTTTTCTTTTAACTGGAATGATTGGTTATTATAAAGTGTGGGATTTTTCATTTTGGAAAAGTATGATAACATTATCAATAGAATTTTAAATAAGTATTAAGGTTATTGCATCGGAGTAATAAATAATGGTATCTATATATTTTAATGTACGTATTAAAATTTTAATTAATTTAATTCAGGTTTCTAGTTAACAGTTTTATTTAATTGTAGTGATAAAACATAATCACCCGTTATACTTCCACATATTTACACCCAATGAGATTAATTAATATAATAACGTTAAATATTTAAAATGAAAAATTCAATATTATTACTCATTTGTCTTTTATTGTCATTTTCATCTTTCTCACAAATAGGGATAAATAATTTAGACCCAAAAGCAACGCTTGATGTTACTGGTACACCATCAGTAATTACAGTTCCGGATGGTGTAATACCTCCCAGAATTACAAGAACTGAACTTATTAATAAAACAGCATACTCTACAGCGCAACTTGGAGCTATGTTGTTTGTAACTGATTTAAGTGGTTCTACAAATACTGCAACAGCAAACGTTACAGAGCTAGGCTATTATTATTTTGATGGTTTAAAATGGCAAAAAATTGCAGGTCAAAAAATTGCGGAATATGGCCAAATAACACAAGCTATTTGGAGTTCAGATTTTAACGGTTACGTAAAATTAGATGGCAGGGCAAAAACAAGTTTAACTGCCGGCCAACAAGCTCAAGCCACTGCTTTGGGTATTGGGGCTAATTTGCCAAAGGCTGACAATACACCTGAATATCTGTACGCTAAATTATCTTCAACAATAGCTAATGTTGCTCAAACATTAACAAATTTTACGGCTGTCGCCGGAAATATGACTATAAACTCGGGCGTAGTTACACTAAAAGCTAATAAACTTTACGAGATTGAGTGTGCTTTAGCCTCAAATAATACTGTTTCTGGGTATTCATCATATGCTTTTTATGAATTGCAAAATGCTACAACTGGCGTAATTTTGCCATCTTCCAATACTGGATTTTTTGGTGATTCTCGTACTGCATCTTATGCAGATATTGGGGATATAACCACGAAAGCCGTAATAAAGCCAACAGTTGACACAGATATAAGAGTAAGAATAACTTTCACTGCGGCGACTGGTGGTAATATTGACTCGACTAAAGCTTTTTTAAAAATTGTACAAATTGACTCTTTCGGTCAAAGCATTGGCTCTACCACTACCAATACCTTCATTTATTTAGGAAATTAATATTTGGAAGCAATTTGAAATAATTTATTATTAATCTTTCTTGTTCATATAAACTTTTTATTTTTTATGGCTGGGACATTCAAGTATATATCTGTCTTTAAATATTATTTTTAAAGTTTTAAAAAACATCAAAATAATTGGTATTAAATTTTTGATTGTATCCTGAGAGCCAGCATAATTACAACTAACGCCATTGGAAGACAATAACGTTAATTTTTTAATCACTATTGAATTTTTTTTCTATGAATTCTTCAGTTGTCAATTGCTTTAAAAATTATATTTTATATGTGAGACGAACCAACGCTGCTCATATTTACGATGTATTTTAATACCTGATTTTTCAACGGCTTCAATTAACCTACCCGTAACGTTTCTCTAATAAATCTTCGTATTTTGGCTTTTACATTATCTGGTGGTAAAACAAAATGCACTGTCGGCAGTTTGAAGGCATTTGTCAGCTTTTCAAAATGAGTTATATCTTCTGAGATGATTTCTTTACTGAGGTTTCGATATTTTTCTGACATATAGTTGTGTCTTGCTATCATGTTACCTGATGGCCCCGTTATAAAGTTTTCAGCAATTTTAATTATTAGTGCACTAACATTTTATGTTCACAGAACAAAAGCATGTTATAAAACTGCAACAGCATTCGTATGCAAATGAATTATTAGAAATATATACTAATGAGACAAAATTAAGGTTTTTGCATAATTCCCTAAAATTTAAGATGATTTTTAAATGTATTTGCTAAGTTTTTATTTTTTTAATACAATTGATGCGTATTTTCGATACAAAAGGAGGTAATGTACGGCATTGTTTTTTTGTTACTTTGTTTAGAAATCATTTACAAACTATTGACCAATTTTTAAATTATGAGAAAAAAAATTAGGCCTATTTTCGCCTTCCTTATTTTGCTTGTTCAGGCCGTTGGTTTGGCACAAGCCAAAAATCCAATAATTTTTGCTGATGTACCTGATATGTCTATGATAAGGGTTGGTAAAAACTATTATATGAGCAGTACAACGATGCATATGAACCCGGGGGTGCCCATTATGAAATCGACAGATCTTGTCAATTGGAAAATCATCAACTATGCCTATGATACTTTGGCAGACATGCCGGAGCTAAATCTGACAGAAGGAAAAAACACTTACAGCAAGGGTTCATGGGCAAGCAGTCTGCGCTACCACAACGGGATGTATTATGTAACCACTTTTGCACAAACCACTGGTGAAACCTATATTTTTAAAACAAAAGATATAGAAAAAGGAAATTGGGAAAGAGTTTCCTTTAAACCAGCGTATCATGACCATTCTCTGTTCTTTGATGATGATGGCAAGGTATATTTAATTTATGATGCGGAAAGACTTAAAATTGTTGAATTAAATGAGGATCTGACAGGAGTTAAACAAGGTATTAGGGAAAGGGTTCTCATCGAAAATGCCAGCGCACCAACAGGAAAAGAAGTAGGCCTGGGAGCTGAAGGATCTCAATTATTTAAAGTAAAAGGGAAATATTATCTCTTTAATATTTGCGCCTCACGCGGCGGAATGCGAACCGTACTTATACATAGGGCAGATAATATCAACGGTCCCTGGGAAGGAAAAATTGCCTTTCAGGATAGAGGAATTGCTCAGGGCGGATTGATAGACACTCCAGATGGACGTTGGTTCTCTTATCTTTTCCGCGATTATGCTGCTGTTGGCCGCGTTCCTTATCTTGTTCCTGTCAAGTGGGAAGACGGTTGGCCTGTATTAGGCGAAAATGGTAAAGTCCCGGAAACATTAGACCTTCCAGCCAGTAAAGGGTTGATTCCGAATTTGGTTGATTCCGATGAATTCAACCGAAAAAAAGGACAGGCAGCACTTCCTTTAGTGTGGCAATGGAATCATAATCCGGATAATGCGCTGTGGTCTGTAACCGAAAGAAAAGGATTCCTGCGCCTCAAAACAGGAAGAGTCGACACTGATTTTCTTCAGGCCAGAAACACACTTACACAACGTACTATTGGTCCAGCCAGCTCAGCTTCTGTTGCCCTGGATGTTTCCAAAATGAAAGACGGCGATTTTGCAGGATTCTCAGTTCTCCAAAAAAAGTATGGATTGGTGGGGGTTAAAATTGACGCGGGTCAAAAGTCGATAGTAATGATCAATGCTGGTAATGATAAGCCTGTCGAAGTAGAGCGAATTCCATTGAGTCAAGACCAAATTTACTTCAGAATTGATTGCGATTTTACAGGCATGAACGATGCAGCTAAAAGCCTTTGGACTCTTAATGGGAAAGATGAAGCTAAATTTTCGTATAGCTTAGATGGAAAAGTATGGAATCCTATTGGAAATATATTGAAAATGAAATATGACATCCCGCATTTTATGGGCTATCGTTATGGTTTATTTAATTATGCGACCAAATCAGCCGGAGGATATGCTGATTTTGACTTTTTTCGCGTGAGTAATAAAATCTCGGAGGTAAAATAGAACCTTGCTATATGTGAAACTTTAAAAATATCCATAATACCAAGATGATTTTTTAGAGAAACGAAGATGTCCTCCATAGCATGCAGCTTCATAGCTCCTATGTCATGTAAAGATGCCAGCCTGATTCTCTGCTCGGTTTGAATAGGTTCCTGCCACGGGTATTTGTATTTTTCAGTATTTCGATCACCTTTGGAAGAAGCGGGATTCTTGCCGTAGAATTGTTTTCTGCCTTTCAGATAAAATCCACTGATTTCCGTCAACACCATCTTTTATGTCAGCTTTCCGGAGCTGAAAAGCATCAATGTAAGCAAGTCCTGTGTAGCATTGGAAAACAAAAATATTACGCACGGTATTAAGCCGGTCAGTCGAAAATACGCGTCTTTCCAGTTCAGCCAATTCTTTTGCAGATATAGGCTTCTTTACAATTTTAGTTTTCTTTCTCTTAAAATTCTTAAATGGATCTTTGATAATGATTTCTTTGTCGATGGCTCGTATTACAATTTTCTTGAAATTGGAAATGTATTTAAGTGTGGTATTATTTGCGCACTTCCTTACGGTACGAAGATAGAACTCAAAGTCTTTTATGAATTCAAAATTTAAATCAGCAAATTCAAAATCACCAGTTTTGTATTTGAATTAATGAAAGCCGTTACGTGATTTTTAGTGATATTGAATCTCTCGAGTGTGGCTTCTGTATATCCATTGCCAATTAAGGCTTTCAATTCATCATTGTGTTTTTGAAATTCTTCCAGTACCCTGGCTCTGGGAGTTATTCTTCCCATGACATGATCCATAATCTTTTGGGAAGTTATGGGTTTTCCGGTGTACATAATTTCGGATTTGATTTGATGGATTTTTGCAGCGAGTGAATCCAGAAAAAAGTTCAGGGATTTTGCGTCTTCTTTTGTACCTGTTGCTCTCTCGGTTTTCTGGTTCCAGCGCTCAGTGTCCCATTGACGTCTGGTGGATGCTTCTTTCGGATTCCGTCAACGGTTATCCTGAAATAGACACTTCTAATGTTACTCTCATTGTGGCGGGGTGCTTTCAAAAAGAAAATCAACCCAAAGCTGTTCTCTAGCATAATTCAACTTTATTAGATTAGTAAATGTAGAATTATAACTTTATTTAAACAAGATGTAAACGTGCTTAACCCCTTTGATATCGGGACTTAATATGAAATTTTGTGGCGCAACTTCGAACTTTAAAAATGCGCCACGAATGCGCCACAAATTTTTTGTTCGATTTTATAAATATTGAAAAGCGGTATAAAAGAAAACACCCTGCAAATCGTTGGATTTGCAGGGTTTACCTCTCTTTTTGGTCATTTTTGAAAACTTTGAAAATCTAATTTTTCCTTTGTTTTCGGCCCTTCGCGGAGAAAGAGGGATTCGAACCCCCGGACCTGTTACAGTCAACAGTTTTCAAGACTGCCGCATTCGACCGCTCTGCCATTTCTCCAGTATGTTGCTATCATTTGCTGATTGCGAGTGCAAATATAGTACGCTTTTTCGATTATAAAAACTTTTTCTAACCTTTTTTGATTATTATTTTAAATTAATTTTCAAGTATCTAATAATCAGTATTTATTGAAACAATATTTTCAGGTTAAATAATGTATTAATCCAAAACAGGAATTGGTTTTTTGTTTTCATCGACGGCTACAAACGAAAAAGTTCCTGAAACTACAGTTTCGCGAAGCTCAGAATACATTTGTTCCATGAAAATATCAACGTGAATTTTACAACTTGTTCTTCCAACATTAATAACTTTTGCTACTAATTCTATTAAGGTCCCGGCCGGAATTGCTTTTTTAAAATCAATTTGGCCTGTTGAGATCGTTACGACTTTCTTTCGGCTGAATCTGGTAGCGCAAATAAAAGCAACTTCATCCATGAGATGAAGTGCAGTTCCACCAAACAAAGTGTCATAATGGTTTGTGGTACTGGGAAAAACGGCTTTAAAAATATGTGTTTCTGACTTTATGATTCTTTCTTCTATTGTACCCATATTAATAGTTTACATATTCCGTAATTTCTAATCCGTACCCTATCATTCCAACACGTTTTGTTTGTTGTGTGTTAGAAACTAATTTAATTTTTGAAATATCGATATCATGTAAAATTTGGGCTCCAATACCGTAATCTTTTATATCGATAACCACTTTTGGGGCCTTCATTGTCCCTTGCAATTGCAATGCCTTTAATTCTGAAATTCTATTTAAAAGGTTTACTGCCTGCATGTCCTGATTAATGAAAATTACCGCTCCTTTTCCATCTTCGTTGATAATCTTAAACATATCGTCTAATTGTTGATCAACATTGTTAGTTAAAGTTCCTAGTAAGTCATTATTAACTTGAGAAGAATGGATACGGGTTAATATTGATTCTCCTAAATTCCAGGTTCCTTTTGTTAAGGCAATATGTATTTGTTTGTTGGTTGTCTGCTCGTAGGCCCTTAATCTAAAAATTCCAAAACGGGTTTCTATATCGAAATCTTCTTTTTTAACGATTAGGCTGTCGTGCTGCATTCTGTAAGCAACTAAATCTTCAATGGAAACCAATTTCAGATTGAATTTTTTTGCTACTTCTGCCAGTTGCGGCAGACGCGCCATAGTCCCGTCTTCATTTAAAATTTCACAAATTACTCCGGCCGGCTTAAAACCGGCTAACCTCGCAAAATCAATAGCTGCTTCTGTATGGCCAGTTCTTCTTAAAACGCCTCCTTGTTTGGCGACTAAAGGGAAAATATGTCCCGGGCGTGCTAACTCATGTGGCTTGGTATTTAAGTCTACTAATGACAGAACTGTTTTTGCCCTGTCTGCGGCAGAAATTCCAGTAGTAACTCCATTTCCTTTCAAATCAACTGAAACCGTAAAGGCCGTTTCCATATGATCCGTATTATTGGTTACCATTGGGCGTAAATCAAGTTCTTTGCAACGACTTTCAGTAAGAGGGGTACAAATTAATCCGCGCCCATGCGTAGCCATAAAATTGATCATTTCCGGAGTAGTTTTTTCGGCTGCAGCCAAAAAATCACCTTCATTTTCACGATCCTCATCATCGACTACAATGATGACTTTACCTTGACGAATATCTTCTATAGCTTCTTCAATGGTATTGAGTTGTATTTTAGTTGTTGACATAATTATTTTGGGTTTTGAGAAGGAAAAAACTTCTCGGAAATTTTTTGAAATAATTGTTGAACCGGAGTTGTTATCACATCAAAATTGACTAAACTATTATCATTAGTTGCACGATAAGTCAATAAAACTGCCAATGGCAACAATATAAACGAAGACATCCATGCTCCCATAAACGGAGTCATTCCGCCTTCCTGTGAAAGTCTCTTTCCAAAAGTATTGATGAAATGGAATGTAATAAAAATTAAAACTGCAAATACAATAGGCAAGCCTAGTCCTCCTTTTCGGATAATTGCCCCCAGAGGTGCGCCTATAAAAAACATTAAAAAGCAGGCAAAAGCAATAACAAACTTTTCGTAAAGTGCCGTTAGATGCTTGTTGATATCACGCTGTTTGTCTTTTAATTCCTTTTGAGTTGACTCTATAGAATAAATGGTACTTGTCATATTACTGCTTGCCATATCTAAAATCGCCTTTTTTTGTTTGTTGTCATAAAGTGACAAAAGGTCGTTGGGCAATGACTTTTTTTTCTTTTTCTCTTTTGAAACTGCTGCAAATTTTGATAATCCTACTCGTTGGTTTATGTTTTCAGTAAACGAAACAACTTCATTGTCTCTGTTTTTATTAAGTGAATCAAGTGTGTAGCGTAGTTCGTTAACATTAAGCATACCGCTAGTGCTGCTAATATTATCGTTTTCAGTATCATCTTTATTTAATTCAGATAAATCAATATTGATGATTTGTTTTTTAAATGCTCCTTTTACAAAAGGTAATTTAGCTCTGTCTTCGTATTTTTTTGGAGTAACATCCTGATAATAATAACCATTGTTAAGTACTAATTTTAGGATACTGGACTCTTTGCTGCTTATCAGTTCTCCATCCTTAGCTTTTATGACCGTCTTGTTTTCGCCCATATTTGAGGGTTTTTCATGAATAGTAACCCCTGTTAAAATATTGCCGTTCTCTCCGGATTTTTTATTTACCTTAATGTTATAAAACCCGACATCATTAAATTGTCCTTCTGCTATTGCCATTGCAGGTTTTGCCTGAGCAATATTTTTTCGGAAATTGACAAATTTATATTCGGCAAAAGGAATTACATTATTAGAAAACCAAAAAGCAACTATACTTAATAAAAAGATAAAAACAATGAGGGATCTCATAGCACGCTGAAGAGAAATACCAGATGATTTCATTGCTGCAAACTCATAATTTTCGGCCAAATTACCGAAAGTCATGATTGAAGCAAGTAAAACCGATAAGGGCAAAACAAGCGGAATGATCCTTGGCATTGAGAAAAGAAGGAATTTTATAACTAATATCAAATCCAAATCCTTTCCGGCAAGTTCAGAAATAAAAAGCCAGACTGTTTGAAGTATGAATATAAAAAAAAGGATTACAAATACCGTAGTAAATGTAATCAGAAATGTTTTTAGTAAGTATTTGTCTAAAATTTTCAACCTTGTAATTAATCTAATTTAATGATGAAGTACTTTGGATATTTACTCGCTGCAAATGTAAATTGATTTTTTGATAAAGGCTGATTGGTTTTAAAAGAATTAACGGTTAAAGTTGTTTTTGTTCCATTTTTTCCGGTTTCAATCAAATTGTAGATATGTTTTGTTTGTACATCAATTCCCAAAAGAATTTCTTTTCGCTGATCTTTTGTATTTGTTGGAGTCAGTTTGATGTATTGAATTTTTCTACCCTTAACATTTTGCACGATGTCCATGTTGTATTTGTATCCGGAATTAAAGAAGGTGAGCATTTTTGAAGGCGTAATTGCGCTGTCGTCATTTTCGTTAACTTTAGAAATAGTAACTTCTTCGTCCTCAGGAACAATTGTATATGTTTTTTGTCCATCAAATATTTTAGTTACTCCCATGAAATTCAATACATATTGATTGCCTTTCATAATTACATTCCCTTTACTGTCCTGATTGATGTTTTCTTTAGCGTTGTTTAAGGAGTATTTAAAATCAATAGAAATATTTTTGTACGTTTTTATTTTTGCTGATACCTGGTTCAATAAATCTTTGGCTTTTTTATCCTGTGCCTGAATAGAAGTAAAGCTCAAAAGCAATAAAATTGCCATTTGAAAATACTTTTTAGTCATGTGAGTGATAGAATTGATTTTGATTTCCTGAATTTTCGTTTTCATGATGGTTTTAATTTTGTTCATTATTAAAAAATTGATCAAGAGCACTTAAATCTAGAATATTTACGCTTCGGGCTTTACTGCCTTCAAAAGGGCCAACAATTCCGGCTGCTTCAAGCTGATCAATCAAACGACCCGCTCTGTTGTAGCCTAATTTTAATTTTCTCTGCAATAATGAAGCTGAACCTTGTTGAGCATTGACAATAATCTCTGCAGCCTCTCTAAATAAAGTATCTCTTTCAGAAATATCCATATCAAGATTAATGCCAGTATCTTCTCCAATAAATTCCGGAAGCAAATAAGCCGTGGCATACGCTTTTTGCGAACCAATAAAATCAGTAATTTTTTCGACCTCCGGAGTGTCAATGAAAGCGCATTGAACACGAACCACATCGTTTCCGTTTGTGTATAATAAATCTCCGCGTCCAATTAACTGATCAGCTCCCTGAGTATCCAAAATAGTTCTGGAGTCAATTTTTGATGTTACCCTAAAAGCAATTCTCGCAGGGAAATTCGCTTTAATCAAACCTGTAATGACGTTTACCGATGGTCTTTGTGTTGCAATAATCAAGTGAATACCAATAGCACGGGCTAACTGAGCCAAACGTGCAATCGGAATTTCGACTTCTTTACCGGCAGTCATAATTAAATCGGCGAACTCATCGACAACTAATATAATATAAGGTAGAAAACGGTGTCCGGCTTCCGGGTTTAATTTTCTGGCTTTAAACTTATCGTTGTATTCCTTAATGTTACGAACCATCGCATCCTTCAATAATGAATAGCGGTTATCCATTTCAACACATAGTGAGTTTAAGGTATTCACCACTTTTGCATTGTCTGTAATAATAGCGTCTTCAGTATCAGGGAGTTTAGCCAAATAATGTCTTTCAATTTTATTGAAAAGTGTAA
>CBFGNY010000100.1:0-16160 GCA_965650235.1 uncultured Flavobacterium sp.
GCTTTAACCAGAAGCATGTTTAATTATTTAGAAAAATTAGACGGTGTATCTTTGCATTTTAATCACGAGGTTAAAAAATTAAGACAGCTTGATGATAAATCATGGCGAATTAAAATTACAGATTTATCTACAGGACAAAAACGCAAAGCATATCCTAAATTTGTATTTATTGGAGCAGGAGGTGGTTCATTGCCGTTATTAGAAAAAGCCAATGTTCCGGAGGGTCATGGCTATGGAGGTTTCCCGGTAAGCGGTCAATGGTTAAAATGTACGAATCCGGAAGTTATCGCTAAACATCAGGCAAAAGTGTATGGTAAAGCTAGTGTTGGAGCTCCTCCAATGTCGGTTCCACATATTGATACTCGTGTGATTGATGGTGAAAAAGCATTACTTTTTGGGCCTTTTGCAGGATTCTCAACACGTTTCTTAAAAAATGGATCATATTTGGATTTACCATTATCTATAAAAGCAAACAACTTAATTCCGATGTTATCAGCGGGATTCCATAATATTCCATTAACCAAATATTTAATTGAGCAAGTACGTCAGTCTCCAAAAGACAGAATTAAGGCTTTACGCGAATATTTACCAACAGCAAGATCTAAAGACTGGGTTCTTGAAAAGGCAGGACAACGTGTTCAGGTCATCAAGAAAGATGAAAAAGAAGGTGGTGTTTTAGAGTTTGGAACAGAAGTAATTAATACGCATGACGGAACTTTAGCCGTTTTATTAGGTGCTTCTCCGGGAGCTTCTACTGCCGTTTCTATTATGATAGATTTAATTGGTAGGTGTTTTCCTGATAAAATAAAAACTCCGGAATGGGAAGCGAAATTAAAAAACATGATTCCTTCATATGGCCAGGCTTTAAATGATAAACCTGAGCTTTTAACAGAAATCAGAAAACATACTGCTGAAGCTTTAAAACTTAAATAAAAAATATATTTATAAAAACAACAAACCCGGATTAATTAATCCGGGTTTGTTGTTTTTATTTCTTGCGTAATTTTTAAAATCTTTTCTGATAAGTTACTCATCCAGATCAATTGCTCAATAACCAATTGGGCCTCCTGCATTTTAGCCTCACGTGTTTCTTTGTCAAGTTCTTCATCTGTTGCCAAACGGGTAAAGTTTTTGCGCTTCATTTCTTCAAATTGTAAAGTAACATCTTCCTTGTCAAAAAAAGTATCAGTTACAATAGTTTCGTTCCTTAAAATTGAAACAGCATTGTCCAGATTTGAAAGAATTGTTTTTATGATATAGTTAAATGAATCTGAAGCCGAAGTAGTTTGATGCAATTGAATATAGGTAGATAAAGATGTTAAAGAGGATAATAATGAATGGTTCAGAACCACTAGTTTATTAACTTTTGGTAGCAATTTTTGTTTTGATTTAGGTTCCTGCATCATTCTCTGAAAAGAAGTCATTAAGTTTCCAATTTCGATAAAAGTGTGTTTTCTGGCCAATCTGTATGAAGTAGTTACCTCGCCTTTTTTATTATAAAAATCTGCAATTTCCTTAAGATACACACGGTTGGCTTTTATAGAATTTTCAATATGTATGGGTGTATTGATAAACTCCCAGGCCGGCCATAAAAACTGATTGGCAATAAAAGCCAGAATGGCGCCTGCAAGTGAATCCAGAATTCGAAACTGAATTACTTCTTTCACATCAGTAACTAGAATGCCATAAATAAAAACGACATACATCGTAACAAAAGTGGCACTAATTTTATAATTTTTCTGCGCATATGATAAGCCAAGTAGCATACAAATAATCGATAAAAGACTTAAAACGACGGGATCTTGTACAAAAGAGACAATTCCGAAAGCGAATAATCCACCTAATATAGTTCCGAAAATCCTATTATAAGAACGTTCTTTGGTCAATCCGTAACCCGGCCTCATAATTACCACTATGGTCAATAAAATCCAATACACATTTTGAAAAGGAAGAAATTTTCCAATTATAAAACCAATCAAAATGGTAATGGTCAATCGTAATGAATGCCTGAAAATAGACGAAGAAAAGCTTAAGTTTTCAGTCAGCGTACGTAAAGGATAATATTGTGGCGTCAGGAATTTTTCTAATTCCTTGTCCTTGTCCTTTAATTTATACGATTGCATCGCCAGAGAAAAGGCACGCTGTATGATTTTGATTTTTCCAACCTGATTTTTTGCATATTTGAGCATGTTGGTCAACATCAAAACTCCTTCGGCAGCTTCCTCTTTTCCTAAGGTTTTCTCGTAGTCAAAAATGGCAAATTCAAGTGCGTCGAGTTCATTTTTTAAATCATTCTTGTCAACATATTTGGTGATATGATGTACATTTTTGGACAGTTTTTTTAAGGTAGAAGCCAGTTTGTAGGCGACATTCTGGTAGGTTCGCAAAACATTCGGATGTTTGTCGAATTTTTCATGGAGCTTGCTATGATCGAAAGAAGTGTATAAGGCCAATTCCTGAATTTCGACCAAAGTGATAAAAACCAACAGCATTTTTCGGTTTTGACTGCTTCCTACTGTAGCATTCTTATTACCAAATAATACTTCACGTAAATCTTCATGAATCTGATTCAGATCAACCTGGATGCTCAGCTGTTTTTCAATAATCTCTTTTCTATTAGCTTCCGGATTCCACAAATCACCTCTTAACTTTAAATATTTTGCGGTTAATCGTATCCCTTCAGCAATCTGTAATTCGATAAATTTATAAGGCTGTACAAAATGAAATAGGAGCGATACAATTAAATATAATATTCCACCAATAAAAATATAAGACGAATAATATACAGCTTCCATACCTTGATGCAAATGCCCAAATGATAAGGAAATAGATAGTAAGGCTGAAAATGAAACCAAAGTTGCCCGTTGCCCATAGACCGAGATCATGGAACATAAAAAAAGTAAGAATGCGAGGAAAGGATAAAAGAAATAAGAGTATGGATACGCCAGATTTACTAATAAATTTACTCCCGAAACGATAAAAGAAGCTACTATCAATCCTTTTACCTTGTGGCTTAAAGTGCTTGGAATATCACTGGGATAAGTATAAAAAGCACCTAGTGCAATGGTAAAACCAATTTCAAAATATCCTAAAAAATTTAAAACTAATACAGGAACAACTGAGGCAATAGTTACTTTTGTGGCATTTAAAAATGAAGTACTGTTGGTGAATTTTGCAATACGGTCAAGCATATAAACGGGTTTAAAACAAAGGTAAGATAATTTGGCATAATTATCGCTGAGATTTTAATGAAGGGCCAAAATGAGATTTAATATATTATTTTCAAATGGTCATTGACTATTTTTTACTATTTTTGACTCTTAAATTTCAAGAATAAGAGTAGTGTTTTCAGTAAATAAAATAAATAATACGCGATATAGATGATTTTACCAATTGTAGGATATGGGGATCCTGTTTTAAGAAAAGTTGGTGAGGCTGTTACACCGGATTATCCAAACTTAAAAGAAACTATTGCTAATATGTACGAGACCATGTACAATGCTTACGGTGTAGGGCTTGCCGCACCGCAGGTAGGTATAGCAATTCGTTTGTTTGTAATTGATACAACTCCTTTTGGTGAGGATGAAGAATTACATGAGGATGAACAAAAACATCTTAAAGGGTTCAAAAAAACTTTTATCAATGCTAAAATTGTTAAGGAAGAAGGAGAGGAGTGGAGTTTTAACGAAGGATGTCTGAGCATTCCTGACGTTCGTGAGGATGTATATAGAAAACCAACTGTTACGATAGAATATTGTGAAGAGGATTTTGTAATGAAAACAGAAGTTTTTGATGGTTTAATTGCAAGGGTTATCCAACATGAATATGATCACATTGAAGGGGTTTTATTTACGGATAAAATATCTTCTTTAAAAAAGCGATTGATTCAAAAGAAACTAAAAAATATTACCGAAGGCAAAACTTTTCAGGAATACAGAATGAAATTTGCATCCGCTAAAAAAGCAAGATAATTATAATACACCAAATTCTTAATACTAATTTAATAAACATGAATTTAGAGAAAATTTTAGCCATTTCAGGGAAACCGGGATTATATGTATTGAAAGTACAAACCCGTACAGGTTTTGTGGCAGAATCATTATTAGACGGAAAAAAAATAACGGTAAACCTAAAGAGCAATGTAAGCTTATTGTCAGAAATTTCAATTTATACTTACGAAGGCGAAAAACCTTTAACAGAAGTAATGCAGCGTATTGCTGTTAAAGAAAACAAAGGACAGGCAATTTCACATAAAGAGGATAATGCAAAATTAACAGCTTATTTCAAGGAAATTTTACCTGAATATGACGAAGAAAGAGTTTATCCTTCTGATATTAAAAAAGTATTAAACTGGTATAATATGCTTCAGGCGAAAGGGTTGGTTACTGATGAAGCTCCTGCTGCAACTTCAACATCTGAAGAAATTGCTGTAGAAGAAGAGCCGGTAAAAAAAGCTCCTGCTAAAAAAGCAAAAGCTAAAAAAGAAGAATAATAGTTTTCTATATTCAAATATGTAAGTCCTGTTAAGATCATTTTCTTAACAGGATTTTTTTGTGAATATTTATACTAATTTTGTGTTTTTGTTTTGATAAAATAAATAAAACAAAAGTAAATTTGTCATGGTGTTGAACATAAAAGATATAGTGTTTCATTGTAACGACAAACCTTCTAAAATCTAATAAACTTCGTGCTGAATTTTTTGTTTTATTTATATATACTACTAAATTCCTTTTTATTTTGTTCAAATGCATCAAACTCATCTGAACAAAATAAAAATCAGTTTTTATATGTTATAAATCAGGAAAAATCAGAAGATTATTCTGTTAAAAAAAATAACTATAAAAAACACTTTTTTGAAAATAATGAAAAGTTTTTCTCGGATATAGAGCCAGAAGACGAGAAATTCCCATTATTTACAATTATATCTAAAGATTTTTTGAAATCTTTTTTTCAGGAAGGTTCTATTATAAATAACTTTTTTGAAAAGTCTGCTTATTCTTCTTACAGCGCAAAATATTATTTGCTCTATTGCTGTTTCAAAATTCATTGTTGTTTCTAAAAAAAATTAATATAAATTATTGATTAAACTTATAGATGTTCTTTCTATTAGAGCAACTTTATGGATTATTTCTATCTATGAAATAAATCGTGTTTGTCAATAAATTAAAAAACTTTTAGAATAACAAATAAGTCAATTATACTAGAGTTACAATTAGTAAATTGATTGATAGACCAACACAACAATGAAATCATATATTTTAATCGCAATACTCTTTGTATTCGGAGCTACATTTGCTCAGGAGGGAAAGTCTTATACCCAATCTAGTGGGTGGT
Source organism: uncultured Flavobacterium sp. (assembly GCA_965650235.1). Classification (GTDB taxonomy): domain Bacteria; phylum Bacteroidota; class Bacteroidia; order Flavobacteriales; family Flavobacteriaceae; genus Flavobacterium. The sequence continues at coordinate 5,335 of CBFGNY010000100.1, forward strand.
TTACAGGAATTGCAACAATTCCGCTGAATGAAAAATTTTCAATAGATGCTGAAATTCAGTTGAGTAGAACTAATTTTATAGACGATTGGCAGCAAATCATATTGCGACCAGCACTTCATTATAAACTTAATAAAGAAGTAGATTTTGCGGTAGGATATTCATACGTAAGAAATTACGCTTATTCTGATTATAGTACGCCAATTGATGCCAACGAAAATAATGTTTGGGAACAAGTTACTTTAAGCCATAGTAGTGGAAAAGTTAAATTCAGCCATCGTTTCAGATTTGAGCAACGATTTATAGACGATGTCGTAATTACAGCTAATGGGTATGAGACAGAAGGAAATATATTTGTAAACAGAGTAAGATATCGATTTACAACGACAGTTCCTTTGCTTAAAATTTCAGAAAATATGCCCATTTCAGGTGAATTTTTTGATGAGATTTGGGTTAACGAAAAAACAGAAGGAGTAGTGCCAACAAGCTTGAATCAGAACTGGTTTTATGTGGGTGTTGGTTTTCCTGTTACAAAAAAAATGACAATGAGTGTCGGATATCTTAATGATTATACTGAACTAAAAGGAAATAGTCATGAGAGCAACAATATTTTATATACCACAATTAAGTATAAATTTTAATAAAATAGTAGATGAAAAATAGAATAATAAATTTTGTACTGGTTATAGGAAGCGCAATTGCAATAACATCTTGCAAACCCGGAAGCGGAGCAAATACAGCAACTACAAAAGCTGACAACTCAAAAGAAGCTCACAAAAAACACTGGAATTATGAAGGAGAAGCAGGTCCGGAACATTGGTGTGAAATTGATAAAAACGATTGTGGTGGTCAAGCACAATCACCAATTGATATTTTTGGGGCTAAAAAAGATGGCAGTTTAAAACCAATTGATTTTCATTACGATAGTCAAACAAAAGTTCATGATGTTGTAAACAACGGACACACAATTCAGTTTAATTTTGAACCTGGTGATTATATTATGATAAGTGGTGAAAAATTTGAGTTGAAACAATTTCATTTTCACGAACCAGCTGAGCACACTATAAACGGAGTTCGTTATCCATTGGTTGCCCATTTAGTTCACGTAAATAAGGATGGTAAAATTGCTGTTGTTGAAGTTATGGGCAAAGAAGATGATGAAAATAACGATGTGTATGAATTTCTGGAAAAATACCTACCAGTAAAAGAAAATCAATCAAAAGAAATCAATGCACATCTTGATTTTAGTAAAATTTTGCCGGACAATAAAGCTTATTATACTTACACAGGTTCATTGACCACTCCGCCTTGTACAGAAGGGGTTCAATGGTTTGTGATGAAAGAAGCAATTGACGTCTCACCAAAAATGATAAAAGATTTAAAAGATTTAATGCCAAAAAACAATTTCAGGTCTGTTCAGCCTCTAAATGGCCGAATTATCAAAGAATCCATGTAAATTTTTTAAGAATCTCCATTATATAAGTCCTGTTAAGATGTTTTCTTGACAGGATTTTTTACTTTTACACTATTCGGATTACAACAAAAAACTTCAAAAATGAGCAAAGAACTTCAACTTAAGGCTTTCGAAAGATTATTAATTATAATGGATGAACTTCGTGAGAAATGTCCCTGGGATAAAAAGCAAACTTTGCAAACCCTAAGACATCTTACCATTGAAGAAACCTACGAATTGGGAGATGCCATTTTAGACAATGACCTCAACGAAGTAAAAAAAGAACTGGGTGATTTATTACTGCATATTGTTTTTTATGCCAAAATAGGTTCTGAAACCAACGATTTTGATATCGCTGACGTCTGCAATGAAATCTGTGAGAAACTAATTCATCGTCATCCTCATATTTATAGTGATACCGTTGTTAAGGATGAAGAAGAGGTCAAACAAAATTGGGAGAAGTTAAAGCTGAAAGAAGGTAAAAAATCAGTTTTGGAAGGTGTTCCAAAAAGTTTACCTGCTTTGGTAAAAGCCAGCCGAATTCAGGACAAAGTTAAAGGTGTTGGTTTTGATTGGGAAGAGCCTCATCAGGTTTGGGATAAAGTACAGGAAGAACTGGAAGAACTGCAAGTGGAAGTTAAATCTGGTGATCAGGATAAAATTGAAGCCGAATTTGGCGATGTTTTATTCTCTATGATAAATTACGCAAGATTTTTAAATGTAAACCCAGAAGATGCTTTGGAACGCACCAATAAAAAATTCATCAAACGTTTTCAATACCTGGAAAATAAAGCCGGAGAATTAGGAAAACCTTTGATGGATATGACTTTGGCAGAAATGGATGTATTTTGGAACGAAGCAAAAAAACTATAACTGTTCAGCAAGTTTTTTTAAAGCTTTTACATTTTTTAGGATAATTTTTTTGCCCGCCAATTCTATCAATTCGAGTTTATTAAAGTCTGATAATAATCTAATACAGCTTTCTGTGGCCGTACCAATTATACCTGCAAGTTCTTCTCTGGTTAGCTGAACTTTAAGCGTTTTGTCTTCGTTTTCACCAAAAGCATCATGTAAATGCAGTAAGGTTTCGGCTAAACGTTGTTTTACGGTTTTTTGGACTAAGGCAATTTTATCGTTTTCAGATTCTTTCAAATCTTCACAAACAGATTGCATCAGGTTCATTGAGAATTGATTGTTATTATTAAAGAAATGTATGATTTCAGATTTCGGAATAAAACAAACTTCCATATCGGCAACAGCCTTAGCAGATAAATTGGCTGGTTCATTGCTAATCATCGAACGTTGTCCTAAAAGTTCTCCCGATTTTACCAGTTTTATAATCTGATCTTTTCCGTTGGCACTTAATTTGGAAAGTTTGCCAATACCATCTTTTACGCAGAAAACACCATTGGTTACTTCACCTTCTTCAAAAATAGCTTCGCCTTTTTTGATGGTGTGCGTCGTTTTACTATTCGCCAATTGTATAACTTCCTCTTTATTAAGCGCTTTTAGCGAACTAAGCTGCCTTACAATACATTGGTCACATTTGTTCATAGTAAAATTCTTTGCTGCAAAATTAAGGATAATTCGAGTTGTAACGTCTAATGCCAACTGAAAATTCATAGAAAATAATCTTTCTGAATAGTAAATCTTACGAATTCTTTTGACTTTATGACTTGCAATTTTTGACTTCCTTATGATAAATATCATATTTATAACCTTTTGCTATGCTAACCTTTGTACCGTAAAAAAGCAAAGTTATGAACGGGCAAAGTTGTTTTCATTGCGGATTGACCATTCCTGAAAACGAAATAATTTATTTTGATCAAAAAGAGTTTTGCTGTAACGGCTGTAAAACGGTTTATGAAATTTTCAGCCTGCACAATCTAACTTCTTACTATGATTTTGAAAAATCTCCCGGAGCCACTCCACAGGATATTCAGGGAAAATATGATTTTTTGGATAATGAATCTATTCTCTCAAAATTACTGGAGTTTCAGGAAGGTAACACGGCTATTGTTTCCTTGAATATTCCGCATATTCATTGTAGTTCCTGCATTTGGATTTTAGAAAATCTGAATAAAATTCAAACCGGAATCAGTAGTTCACAAGTAAATTTTCCGGAAAAGAAAGTCCGAATCACATTCGATTCTGATACCATTTCACTTAAAGAAATTGTCTATTTATTGAGTTCTATTGGCTACGAACCTTACATCAGTCTAGAAAATTATGAAACTGGCAAAACCAATGTAGACAGAAGTCTTACTTATAAATTAGGCGTTGCTTTTTTCTGTTTTGGAAATATTATGCTGCTTTCGTTTCCGGAATATTTTGAAATCAAGGAATTCTGGCTGGACAATTACAAACCATTTTTTAGGTTTTTGATTTTTGTTCTGGTATTGCCGAGTTTCCTTTATTCAGCAAGCGGGTATTACATTTCTGCCTATCATAGCATTAAAACAAGAATGTTGAACATTGATATTCCGATTGCATTGGGAATTATCGTAATGTTTATCCGAAGCACTTATGATATGGTAATGGATCACGGACCAGGATTTTTTGATAGTTTGGCAAGTCTGGTTTTCTTTATGCTTTTGGGAAAAATGTTTCAGACCAAAACCTATAGCTTTTTAAGTTTTGAACGCGATTTTAAATCCTATTTTCCTATTGCCGTTACCCGAATCAATACCGATTCATCGGAAGAAAGCGTTCCGGTTTATGACATTGAAAAAGGAAACCGATTGTTAATCCGCAATCAGGAATTGATTCCCGTTGATGGTATTTTAATTAGTGAAAAAGCCGAAATCGATTATAGTTTTGTAACTGGAGAAGCCGTTCCAATTACCAAAAAATCAGGTGATAAAGTTTTTGCCGGAGGAAAACAAATAGGGAAAGTCGTTGAGATGGAAGTTTTACATTCGGTTTCACAAAGTTATCTGACGCAATTGTGGAGCAATGAAATTTTTCAGAAAAAAGTCTTTCAAAAACACAAAACCATAACAGATGCAATAAGTCGGTATTTCACCCCAATCTTACTGCTCATTGCATTTGGCGGTTTTGGATATTGGATTTTTATTGATGCGAATACCGCTTTTAATGTTTTTACTGCAGTATTGATTGTGGCTTGTCCGTGTGCATTGGCATTGACAGCTCCTTTTACTTTCGGAAACATTTTAAGGATTCTGGGCAAGCAGAAATTGTATCTTAAAAATGCTTTGGTCATTGAGCAATTGGCAAGAGTGAATACCATCGTTTTTGATAAAACAGGAACGATTACCACTAATAAAAAGTCCAATATTTTGTATGAAGGAACTGCAATTTCTGAAGAAAATAATATCCTTATAAAAAATGTGCTTCGGGCATCCAATCATCCGTTAAGCCGAATGTTGTATGATTTTTTACCAGAAACCAAAAAGATAAGAATTGATGATTTTCAGGAAATAACAGGCAAAGGAATTCAGGGTAATATTGGTAATAAAACTATTCAAATGGGTTCTGCAACATTTGTTGATGCTCCAGTTTTAGAAAATCAAGAAATTGAAAAAACAGCACTTCACATTAAAATTGAGGGCATTTATTACGGCAAATTCATTTTTGAAAACCAATACCGAAAAGGACTCGAAAAGCTGTTTGTTGATTTGAGCCAAAAGTATCAAATCAAAGTGCTATCGGGAGACAATGATGGAGAAAGAGTGAATCTGGAAACCATTTTGCCTAAAAATACCGAACTGATTTTCAATCAAAAACCGGAGCAAAAACTCCATTACATCAAAGCATTACAGGAAAAAGGACGCAACGTAATGATGGTCGGCGATGGACTAAACGATGCCGGAGCCTTGGCACAAAGCAATGTTGGAATTTCAATTTCAGAAAATGTAAATGTGTTTTCTCCCGCCTGTGATGCTATTCTGGATGCCAGCGAATTCTCTCGTTTGGATTATTTCCTGAAGTTATCTCAAAAATCCATTCTTATCATCAAGATGAGTTTTGTGCTTTCACTACTGTATAATGTTGTCGGTTTAGGTTTTGCTGTTACAGGGAATTTACTTCCACTGGTCGCCGCTATCATTATGCCTTTGAGTACGATTACCATTGTGAGTTTTGTAACGCTGATGAGTAATTTTTATGCGAATCAAAAATAAATCAAGATGTCGTCCTACTATGATAATTATCATATTTTAAGAATACCCAACGCACTAATTTTGCCTATATAAATCAAGAATATGAGTGTCATTTACCTGTTGATTTCAGTCAGTATCTGCGTAGCAATCGGCTTTTTTATTGCTTTTATAATCGCAGTCAAATCCGGACAGTACGATGACGACTATACGCCATCCGTCAGAATGCTTTTTGATGACGAAACCAAAGTGACCTCTCAAAATAATCAAACAACAACCGAAGAAAAACAAGTATAATTATGGAAATGCAACAGTTTTATTATGACAACAAAATTGTAAAGAAATTCATTTACGCTACCATTGCATTTGGGGTAGTCGGAATGTTGGTCGGGCTAACCTTGGCGGTGATGTACCTTTTTCCCAACATCACTGATGGAATATCGTGGCTAAGTTACGGGCGACTAAGACCTTTACATACTAATGCGGTAATTTTTGCCTTTGTGGGAAATGCCTTTTTTGCCGGAATGTATTATTCTTTGCAGCGATTGCTCAAAGCCAGAATGTTTAGTGATTTTCTAAGCAATGTCCACTTTTGGGGCTGGCAGCTTATTATTTTGGCAGCAGCCATTACGCTTCCTCTCGGATATACTTCTTCAAAAGAATATGCCGAACTGGAATGGCCTATTGATATCGCAATCGCCTTGATCTGGGTCGTAATGGGAATCAATATGATTGGTACGATGTTACGCAGAAGAGAGCGTCATTTGTATGTCGCCATCTGGTTTTACCTTGCTACGTTTGTTACGGTTGCTGTTTTGCATATTTTCAATAATATCGAAATTCCGGTTTCACTTTGGAAAAGCTACTCTGTTTACGCAGGTGTTCAGGATGCCTTAGTGCAATGGTGGTACGGACACAACGCGGTGGCATTTTTCCTGACCACTCCGTTTTTAGGGCTGATGTATTATTTTGTTCCTAAAGTTGCTAATCGTCCGGTGTATTCGTATCGTTTGTCGATCATTCACTTTTGGTCTTTGATTTTTATCTACATCTGGGCGGGACCTCACCATTTATTGTATTCTGCTTTGCCCAACTGGGCTCAGAATTTAGGAGTTGCTTTTTCAGTTATGTTGCTGGCACCTTCCTGGGGTGGAATGATTAACGGACTATTAACCTTAAGAGGAGCTTGGGATAAAGTGCGTGAAGAACCGGTTTTGAAGTTTTTCGTTGTAGCCATTACAGGTTACGGAATGGCGACTTTTGAAGGGCCGATGCTTTCGTTGAAAAACGTAAACGCCATAGCACATTACACGGATTGGATCGTTGCTCACGTACACGTAGGTGCCTTGGCCTGGAACGGATTTATGTCTTTCGGTATTATTTACTGGTTGATTCCACGAATGACAAAAAGCAAATTATTCTCTAATAAATTAGCGAATTTCCATTTCTGGATCGGAACTTTAGGAATCATTTTATACACTGTTCCAATGTATGTGGCAGGTTTTTTACAGGCTTCAATGTGGAAACAATTCAATCCGGATGGGACTTTAACTTATGGAAATTTCCTTGAAACCGTTACGCAAATTATGCCAATGTACTGGATGAGAGCAATTGGTGGAACAATGTACCTGATCGGAATGTTTGTTTTGGTTTACAACATCATTATGACTATTAGATTAGGGAACAAAATCGAAGACGAACTGGCTCAGGCTCCTGCTTTGCAAACTATTAAAAGCAGTAGAATTAGCGGAGAAAAATTCCATAGCTGGTTAGAAAGAAAACCAATCCAGCTGACTATTTTGGCGACAGTTGCAATTTTAATTGGCGGAATCATACAAATTGTACCCACGATTATGGTAAAATCAAATATTCCGACCATTTCGAGCGTGAAACCTTACACACCTTTAGAACTGGAAGGTCGTGATTTATACATCCGTGAAGGTTGTGTGGGCTGTCACTCGCAATCTGTCCGACCATTCAGAAGCGAAGTCGAACGCTACGGGCCACAGGCAAAAGCCGGGGAATTTGTGTACGATCATCCATTTTTATGGGGATCAAAACGTACGGGTCCTGATTTGCAAAGGGTTGGTGGAAAATACAACGACAACTGGCATTTCAATCATATGTGGAATCCGCAAAGTACTTCTGCCGGATCGATTATGCCAGGTTATAAATGGCTGTTTGATAATGAAGCAATGGACATTTCCTTAACCCAAAAGAAGATGCAAGCAATGGTTTCATTAGGTGTTCCGTATTCGGATGCTGAAGTTGCCAATGGATTAAAAGACTTGAGAAAACAAGCTATTTCGATAGAAAACAGTTTGAAAAATGATCCTGATTTTGTAAAAAGTTATGAAGAAAGCAAAAAAAGAGCCTTGGCAAAAGGTGAAAAATTTGTGCCAATGAACGAAAGGGAAATTGTCGCCCTGATTGCTTACATCCAAAGGCTTGGAACCGATATTAAAGTAAAAGAAACTTCTAAATAACAGCAGTATGTTCGAACAAATAAAACACAATATGGAAACGATTGCGGGTGTAGAAATTTACCCGATTCTTTCACTCCTGATTTTCTTTTTCTTTTTCGTTGGATTAGGTTTTTGGGTCTTCTCTTATAAAAAAGATAAAATTCAGGAAATGAGTGAAATTCCATTAAACGATAATTCAATTTTATAATTTCAAAAGATAAATAGAATGAAAAAATTACTTCCAGTATTTGTATATCTAAGAGTACCGCTGGTTTTCCTGACCGTTTTTGGTTTGGTGGAATATTGCATCGATTCAGGCGATCGTCCTGCGTTTATCAAATTTCCGATGGTGTTTTTATTTTTAGTCGTATTTCTGTTTGTTTTGATTGCCATCGAAATTACGCTGAAAGCTGTAAATCGGGTGATGTATCAGTTGATGACTCCTGAAGAAAAAGCCAAAAAAGAATATGAAGACAGTCTGGCTTTAAATGAAAAGGATTGGTACAAAAACCTGATGCACAAACTGACCAAAACTGAGCCCATAGAAAAAGAAGGCGATTTGCTGATGGATCACGATTATGATGGAATCAAGGAATTGGATAACAATTTACCTCCGTGGTGGCTGTATTTATTCTATATCGGAATCTTTTTTGGAGTGATTTACTTTGCTTATTATGAAGTTTTTGGAGGTGAAGATCAGGAAACTGAATTGAAGATAGAAATGGCTCAGGCGAAAATTGATGTGGAAGAATACCTGAAAACCGCTCCCGATTTGATGGATGAAAAAACGGTGGTTTTGGTTACCGATGAACCAAGTTTAGCAGCCGGAAAGGAAATTTTTACAACTAATTGTGCCGCTTGTCACAGAGCTGATGGCGGTGGACAAATTGGCCCTAACCTAACTGACAAAAATTGGATTTTAGGTGGTGGAATTAAAGAAATATTCCATACCATCACCAATGGCGGCCGTGACGGAAAAGGAATGATTGCCTGGAAAGGAACTCTAAAACCTAAAGAAATTCAAAAAGTAGCCAGCTATATATTGTCTTTGCAGGGCAGTAATCCAAAGGATTCTAAAGAAGCTGAAGGAGAAATTTGGGGAGATGAAACAGCCAGTAAAACAACAGATAGTACAGCAGTTAAAAAATAAAAATCATGTCAAATTTATCGGACGAAGCTTTTAGAGATACCATCGGAACCGTTGATGAAAGTGGGAAACGAAAATTTATTTTCCCTAAAAAACCGTCTGGTAAATTTTATGAATACCGAAAATGGGTAAGCTATTTTCTGCTGGCCATTTTAATTGCGAATCCGTTCATCAAAATAAACGGAAACCAGTTTATGATGTTCAATATTTTGGAGCGCCGGTTCAATATTTTTGGTTTTCCGTTTTGGCCTCAGGATTTGTATCTGTTTGTGATTTCGATGTTGGTTGGAGTTGTATTTGTTATTTTATTTACAGTTGTTTTTGGAAGGATTTTTTGCGGATGGATTTGTCCACAGACGATTTTCCTTGAGATGGTTTTCCGCAGAATCGAATATTGGATTGATGGCGATCGCGGCGCACAAACAAGATTAGCCAAACAGGAATGGAATGCCGATAAAATTAGAAAAAGACTCTTAAAATGGTTTCTCTTTTTCCTGATTTCTTTTGGGATTGCCAATGTTTTTCTGGCCTATTTGGTAGGAAGCGATACGCTGTTTTTAATGGTCGAACAAGGACCAATACACCAGGCGAGTAATTTTATAGCGCTTCTCATTTTTACAGCAGTTTTCTATTTTGTATTTGTCTCTTTTCGGGAGCAGGTTTGTATTATCGCTTGTCCGTACGGAAGATTGCAAGGGGTACTTTTAGACAACAAATCCATTAATGTCGCCTATGATTTTGTACGTGGCGAAAAGGAAGCAGGTCGCGCGAAATTCAACAAAAAAGAGGACAGAAACCTAACCGGAAAAGGAGATTGTATCGATTGCCATCAATGTGTATACGTTTGCCCAATGGGAATTGATATCAGAAATGGAACGCAACTCGAATGCACCAATTGCACGGCCTGTATTGATGAATGCGATACGATTATGGATTCGGTAGGTTTGCCTAAAGGACTTATTCGTTACGCATCTGAAGATGAAATCGAGAAAAAAGCGCCTTTTAAATTCACAACCAGAATGAAAGGCTACACTACAGTATTACTGATTTTAATGAGCATTTTAATCGGAATGCTATTTTTAAGAACGGATGTTGAAGCTATTATTTTACGCCTGCCCGGACAGCTTTTTCAACACAAAGGCGATAAAATCAGTAATGTGTATACGTATAAAATCGTCAATAAAACGATGAAAGATTACAACGATATTCATTTTGAACTGATAAATCAGAAAGGTCAAATCAGAAAGGTTGGGAACACTCATTTCAAAATAATAAAAGAAGGAATTTCGCAGGGTACTTTATTTATAGAAATTGATGAAGTGCTGTTGGAAAGCGATAAAACCAAAGTAAAAATTGGGGTTTACAACGGTAATAAATTGCTGGAAACCACCACAACTAACTTTTTAGGACCAAGAAGTTTTAATTAAATAATAAAGCCTGTGTTTGGTATAATTTTAAACACATAGACACATAGAGTTAATTTGATAAAAGAGATAATCAAAAGAAACTAGTTTCTATCACATAGCCTAATGTGTATTTATGGGAGTGAAACGTCTTTTAAAGTTGCTAAATCTATGTTTCTATGTGTTTAAATAACTCAATAAATTAAAATCTACTATTATGAAAATCAACTGGGGAACAGGAAT
>CBFGNY010000101.1:0-16083 GCA_965650235.1 uncultured Flavobacterium sp.
ACGGTTCTGAAAAAGACTGTCTGCAATTATTAAAAGACAGAGGAATCAATACCCTTCGTTTGCGCGTTTGGGTAAACCCCAATAATGATAAAGCCAGCGGGCACTGTAGTCCCCAAGAAACAGTTGTCATGGCGGTTCGCGCGCAAAAGATGGGAATGCGCATCATGATTAATTTTCATTACAGCGATTCGTGGGCAGATCCAGGTAAACAAAATAAACCGGCAGCATGGGCAAATCATTCTTTTTCGGAATTGTTAACCGATGTGTACCAACATACTTATGATGTTTTGCAAATGTTGAAAGAAGCAGGAGTAACACCGGAATGGGTTCAGGTTGGAAATGAAATTCCGAGTGGTATGCTCTGGCCGGAAGGCCACACAGACAACTTTCCTCAATTGGCACAATTGCTTAATAAAGGATATGAGGCTACAAAAGCTATCGATCCAAAAATTAAAGTCATTGTACATCTGGACGAAGGAAACAATAACGAAAAATTCAGATGGTTTTTTGACAAAGCAACAGAGCTGAATGTAAAGTATGATGTAATTGGTCTTTCTTACTATCCGTTTTGGCTAAAAAGTGATTATAAAGAAAATATTGCCGATTTAGAAAACAATTTAAAAGATATGGCTTCCCGCTACAAAAAGGAAGTCATGGTAGTCGAAGTTGGTGGTGATTATACATTAGTAGAAAACACCAAAGAAATGCTTGAAGCTACTATAAGAGCCGTAAAAAACGTGCCTGATAACAAAGGTTTAGGTGTTATTTATTGGGAACCACAAGGTGAAAAAAGCTGGAGCGGTTATCAGCTTAATGCTTGGCTTCCTGATGGTAAACCTTCTCCGGCATTGGATGCTTTCAAAAATTAAAAAAACAACTAATTTTCCATTAAACAATTAAGAGATTTACCCTTGATGGACTTAATTTCTGATGGTAAGAGAACAAAAAGAAAATGAAATCAATTTTTAAATCAATAGTATTTTTATTTCTGTTATTTTTTTCATCTGAAAAAATGATGTCACAAACAACGACTGTTATTTTAAAAGATAACTGGCGTTTTTCTGCAGCGGTAAAAGAGGATGCCTTTTCTGCAAATTTCGATGCATCAAAGTGGGAAAAAGTCAGTGTGCCTCACGATTGGGCCATTTACGGACCGTTTGACAAAGAATGGGATAAGCAGGTTTCGGCAATTGAACAAAACGGAGAAAAAATTCCCACCGAAAAAACAGGTCGTACAGGAGCACTTCCACATATTGGGACAGGCTGGTATCGAAATACATTTTCTGTTTCGGAGTTTAAAAAAGGAAAAAAAGCACTTCTTATTTTTGAAGGTGCCATGAGTGAACCTCAGGTTTATTTAAATGGAAAAAAAGTAGGTGAGTGGGGTTACGGATACAGCTATTTTTATATTGATATTAGCAAAGATCTTATCCCGGGATCAGAGAACGTGCTGGCAGTAAAATTGACTAATATGCCTTTTTCATCCAGATGGTATCCTGGAGCATGTCTTTATAGAAAAGTTAATATTGTAGTATAAGAGGAGGAAAGTTTTGTTCAATGGGGAACTTTTATTACCACTCCCGACATCAAAGAAAATGCGGCTATTGTTGATCTTAAAGCCGAAGTCAATGGCGATAATCTCTCAATGTTAACGCAAATAAAAGATGCAGATAATAATATAGTTGCAACACAGAAAGGTACTGAAATCAAAGACGGAAAATTTCATCAAACTATTTCTGTTGGCAAACCTCATTTATGGAGTCCGGAGACGCCATATTTGTATACAGCCATTACCAAATTATTCGCAGCCGACGGAACTTTAAAAGACGAACAGACCATAAAATTCGGTATAAGAGCTATTAAATACGAACCACATATAGGATTTAGCCTTAATGGAAAAGTGACAAAATTTAAAGGTGTTTGTCTTCATCATGATTTGGGACCCCTTGGTGCAGCAGTAAACAAGGCAGCACTTCGAAGACAGCTTACAATCTTAAAAGATATGGGATGTAACGCTATCCGTAGTTCTCATAATATGCCCTCTTTTGAACAGCTTGAACTGGCTGACGAAATGGGATTTATGTTTTTGGCTGAAAGTTTTGATGAATGGGCAAAACCAAAAGTAGAAAACGGATATCATCGCTTTTTTGAAGAATATGCAGAAAAAGACATTGTGAATCTTGTGAGAGCCACACGAAATCATCCTTGTATCGTAATGTGGAGTTCAGGAAACGAAGTTCCGGATCAATGGGGAGCTGAAGGGGTAAAACGTGCCAAATGGCTGCAGGATATTTTTCATCGTGAAGATCCTACAAGACCTGTGACTGTTGGTATGGATCAAGTAAAAGCAACTATGGAATCTGGTTTTGGAGCTTTGCTGGATATTCCTGGATTAAATTACAGAGTTCATCTTTATGAAGAAGCTTATAAAACATTTCCACAAGGATTTATATTAGGTTCAGAAACTGCTTCTACAGTAAGTTCAAGAGGAATTTATAAATTTCCTGTAGTTCAGGAGAAGAATAAACAATACCCTGATTTTCAAAGTTCGTCTTATGATCTTGAAGCCTGCAGCTGGTCAAATGTTCCTGATGAAGATTTTGTTCTTCAGGATGACAAACCATGGGTTATTGGCGAATTTGTCTGGACAGGTTTTGATTATTTAGGAGAGCCTACACCTTATGATGAAAAATGGCCATCAAGAAGTTCTTATTTTGGAATTTCAGATTTAGCCGGACTTCCTAAAGACCGTTTTTATCTGTACAGAAGCAGATGGAATACGAAAGATAAAACGCTTCATATATTGCCACATTGGAATTGGAAAGGAAGAGAAGGCGAGATCACTCCCGTTTTCGTTTACACCAATTACGACAGTGCTGAACTTTTCGTAAACGGAAAAAGTATGGGGGTGCAGAAAAAAAACAATTCCACTCCGCAAAACCGCTATCGACTGATGTGGAATGATGTAAAATATGAACCAGGAACGGTAAAAGTAGTAGCATTTGACTCAAATGGAAAAATAGCGGCAGAAAATGAGATTAAAACGGCCGGAGATCCGTATAAAATCATTTTAGAAGCAGATCGAAAAACCATCAAGGCGGATGGCGAAGATATCTCTTTTGTGACTGTTTCGGTTGTAGATAAAAACGGAATCCCATGTCCTACAGCAATTAATGAACTTCAGTTTAAAGTAACCGGCGCCGGAACTTACAGGGCTGCATGTAATGGCGATGCCACATCATTAGAAGTATTTCATCAGGATCACATGAAGCTTTTCAGCGGTAAACTTGTGGTTTTGGTTAAAGCAGTTGAAACTGCAGGTGCAATCCAATTGGAAGTTACAGGTAAAGGGTTGAAGAAAGGTAAAATAAATTTGAAGTCGGAATATTAATAATTACTCGAATGTTTTTAGATTAGTGTTTTTACATAATAGTAAAGTGACTATATGTATTTAAATCTTCAAAGGAATTAAGTTTAAATTTATCGAACCATAATAAAAAGCCTGAAAAATCTAGATTTCTCAGGCTTTTTATTTAGTAGCGGGAAGCATTAAATTATCTAACCAGTTTTATTGAGGATTATTATTTGATAATCGCACTTGCATCTTAAAATATATATTGAAATTTCTTTAACTTTTTTCAATTAAAAAAAGTTTAATCGTATTCGGTTAAGTATTTCTAGATTTTTGCTAATTGATTATTTTTTGATGTTTAAATTGTAATTTTCTAAAAACCATTCAAAAGATTTACCATTCTTTCCAAGCTCCTGTTCTAACAAATTCAAGGTATCTGTTATATTGTTCGAGGGTTGATATTTCATTTTCATAATTGTCAAGTAATCCCCGTATTTCAAGTATGCTTTTAATTCTTTCGGACAATTCGTCGTTTGACTGTACATCTCTTTTGTTAACTCTGTCAACAATTTGTTCGTATTTCCTTTTAAATTCGCTTCCAAGTTCATTCTCAACTTCGGTTTTGAGTTTTCTATACTCTCCATCTTTAAATTGAATTCCTTTTCTAAGTTTTTCAAATTCTTTTCGTTCTCTATTTTCAAGTTCCTCAAATTCTCGTTCAATATTTCTGTTTTCTCCTTCAAAATTATTCGCAAATCTTGATTCTTCTCGAAAATTGACTTCAAAATATCTTTCTTCTCGTTTAATGATATTTTGCTCATTGTCAATTGTTGTTTCTTCAAGGTCAAATTCTCTTCTAATGTCCTCTTCAGATTCTCCAGCTCGGACTCTAAGCTTGATTTCCCTGTCAAGAATTGATTCTTCTTTCGTAGTATCTCCTCTGCGTTTAATATATCTTCTTTCCAAATCTGAGTGGTTTTCCTCAAATGCAATTTGTTGTTGTTCAAGGTCTCTAAATCTCTGTTCAACTTCTTCTGCTTCGTGTCTAATGCTTGAATATACTTCGTCCTCAAATCCTCTTTCCAGTTCGTCCAGTCTTTCTCTATTTCTTTTTGTGTTTGCCTTAACTCTTGATAATTCAGATTCAAATTGTTGTTCAATTCTTCTGTATAGTTGAGTTCCCAAACTGTTTTTAATTGACCGTATAAGATTGCTAATTTGGTTTGTTCGGCAGACGACAGATTCTCCAAAAAACTTTCTTTGGAGTTCATCAATTGATGATAATTCCTCTCTATCTCCTTTGGAAACTTGAATGTAGTCAGTGCGTTCTTGGACATAATTATAAACCCATTTAGTATTATTTGTTGTTTGTAGGCTTTTTGCAATATTTTCTTCTGAATCTTTGGGGATAATAATTTGTATTGTATTTATTCCTAGTCTTTTCAGTTTAACCTTTTTTTCATCATCTAATTTATGGGTAACTACAATTTCAATTAATAAAATAGGCTCATCTTTAGAATTAAAGAAAGTTAAGTCGGGTCGTATCAAAAGATTTTTATTTTCTAAATCTGGATTTTTCCCGTGAATTACATTTCCTTCATCATCTTCATAAAAAGTCAGCTCAGCTCTTACGTGATGTGCTTCAATAAGCTGTGCTTCGTCCAGAAGAACAGCTTTCTTTCCGTCAGGAGAATACACATAAAGATTAGGAACTTTTATTCGCTTTGTAAATTGAAGTATTTCTATTGCAAGTTTATGTCTGTAGTCTTGGTTGCTAAAAGTACATTTTCTTGCATTGTCAACTCCTTTTGCCGAGTGTCTAAAATAAGATTTATGATAGATGTTTTTTTTCTTTACTGCATCCATTTCTTCTTTACACCCTAAGCACCAGTAACCCTTTCTTCCGCTTATTGCATCACCAATATAAACAACTTCATCTTTGATGTTTTTGGCATATTCATTTTCTTCTTTTGGGTTTAGTTTAGACATTTGCAATCTTAATTATTGGCTATCAATATGTTTTAATAATGTACATTTCATTATTTTAGGTTTGAAAGAACAAAACTTTGCCTTATTAGGTTTCTTTATTATGCACAAATTCTACTGGTGCAAAGCCATTTTCAAATTTAGCCTTTTGTAGAAAGGCTATTGTACCCTGCTATTTTCTACGTTTTCTAATTTCAGCTACATAATTTTCTAATATAGTTAAGTCTGCAAGAAATTCAGCAGAATCAGGCATTTCCTCAATTAAAGTTCCGGCGGTATCGTGCCCTGTGAAATAAGTAGAACATTTGCTCATATTTTTATCAACTAGATTATAATCATCATCCGTTAAATCTACAATTTTGGATAAACGTTGAGTTTGTATAGCTCTGCCAAATCTTTGAATTACTCCATTTAAGAATACTTCTTCGATAAAACGCTCCCAAGCTTCTCGAAGTTTGCCATACAAGTATTTTGCTCGTTCTTTATAAACTTCTTCATTTTCAGTTCGTTCAATTTTTTCTAATTGTTGATATGCATTTTTTAGCAATCCAATACGCTTTCCAACGGGTAAAGCATCCCAAGGTGGATTGCTAGCAATTATTCCTGTTTCTTTTTTCTTTCGTGTAAGACTTTTTATCTCTAAATCACATTTTAGACTATCACAATGCTCTTGAATCATCAGCAGAAAAGTGATGTCATGGGTAAAAACTATAACTTGTCTTTCTAAAGCTTCTTCTACAATTCTTTTTGATATTTTGTTTCGCCATTTATGGTCTAGAGATGAAACTGGATCGTCAAAAATTATAGCACTTTTATGCTCTGAAGTTGATAATTCAGACAAGAACGTTGCTAATGAAATACATCTATGTTCTCCTTCACTTAAAATGTCTTTTAATACAATTCCATTTGCATTTTGTTCGTCAAGTCTTAAATAGTGATATTGTTTTCCCTTTTGTCCTTTAGTTTCTGTTTCTATTTTAATATTTTTAAAACCTAGTTTTGAAATCTCTATTTTGAAGTTTTGTTTAAGATTTTGACTGATATATTTTGTCGCTAACTCATTACTATGTGTTGTTATTGCTCGAGTAGTACATTTACTGATGCATTGATTAAGTAGTTTTATTTTTTTCTGACGATAAATTTCACGACCTAATTTGGGTTTAAAATCGAAAATCTTTTTTTCTCCTTTTAATTGATTTAATTCTTTATTAAGTGGTTTTAAATCTTCTTCAATTGATAGAGTTTTTAATCTTTCATTTGTTTCTCGTAAATTTTTAATTAATTCTTGAATTAACGTTTTAGGCGTATTTTCAATTTCAATGGAGTCAATTATTTCAACTATTTTTTTTCTTTCAAAAAGACCTGCTAAATAATCCCTTTGAATTGAAAGTAATTCTAAATATTGTATTTGGCTTTGTGAATAATGATCAATTATCTCATCAAGTTCAATAGTTGTCGGTTTTTGTTCCTCAAAAGAGAAGTCTATTCTATTTAAACTTTCATTTGCTAAAACAAATTTATCAAATGCTTCATCATAAGTTTTTTGAATATCATTTTTTACAAAACTTTCAAAAGACACAAATCTATTTCTTGCATCTTCATCTAAATTTTGCAGACAAAGGGGACAATTACTTTCTTCGTTTACTTCTGGAAAATTTTCGGTTTCGGTGCTTACATTGTAGAATTTTCGAGCACTTTCCCAAAGTAATTTCCAAGAACTATTACCAACCCCTTCAATCGGCAATTCAGAAAATGCTTTTTCAGATGATTCTCTGAGAGCCTCGCTTGTTGTTACAAGATTGTTTAAAGTTTTTTTTAACTCTATTAAAATTGTACCTGTTATGTTATTTTCAAGCGTTTGAAATTTATTTATTAAAATTTCGAAACGTTTTATTTTTTCTTCATTTTCTTTTAAATTTTTCTTTGGATCTGTTGCTTTTAATTTATCGATTTCTATATTCAACTCTTCAACTCTAGAACTTTTAGTTGAATTCCAAATTGATTCAGCTCTTAATTCGTCAAGTGTAGAGTTTGAATTTAAGTTTTCGAGAAATGTTTTTGCAGTTGAACAGTCCGATACTTCTAAAAGTATATGGTCAAACTTCTGTAAAGCAGGACTTAACAACTCTTCATTTAGTCCGCTTTCAACCCTTTTTATAGCTATTGCTAATTTTTCGACAATAGATAAACCTTGGGGAATGAAGGCAATTTCATCTTCTCCTTCAATGTAATGATTTGCACTAAATGTATCGAAAACATCAATGCTTTTTAAAACAGAGTCATTTACTTGTTCATTTACGAGATTTACTGTTCTGAAATTTGTCCCGTCAGTCGAGTATTCTATATCAGCTTTTTTATCTTTTCCAAAACAAGCTGGGTCATATAAATTAGCATTTATTTTTGGTTTATGACCTCTTGTGTTGCAAGCGTGTTTTAAAATACTTACATAACTCGACTTTCCTGAACCATTATCTCCATAGACAATTGTTAGACCTTTAGGTGCAAATTCTAATTCACTTGCTTTCGAGAGTGCGTTTACATTATCTACATTTGAAATTTTGGAAAGTATCACATTATCACTGCTAGATGAGTTATTTGCGAAATTTCTTAAATCATCAAAATCAACTCCATCAAAATCAACTTCGGATAATCCGTAGTCTACTTTACAAATTTCTTTGAGTTCTAAAATGTCATTTTCAGTTATTTCATTATTTCTAAGTAAGCGGTCAATTGCTACTTGCCAAAAAACTGGCTTGTTTTCCACCCAATCAATTATATCATTTAGTATCGGCATTGTTCTCTAGGTTATTGAATTATCTTACGTATATCGTCCTTGGGCTACAAGATGTTTGCGAGTTATGGAACTGAGTATTTTTTGCTTAACGAAAAAGTAATGAATTACCTTAATTATGCTAAATTTTTAAATATACTTCGACGGATTTGGTTGCTATCTTTTTATTCATTACTAATTTTCATTTTGAGCTTCTAATAACTTATCTTTTGCGTGGCTGTCATATTGTAGTTCTGTAAGTTGAGAAAATAAGAAGTCATCGTTTAGTAATTTTAAAAACAATTTTTTCGATATACCAGTTTCTAAATTTATTTTTGTTCCATCAGCATTAAAACTTATTTTACCAGTTAATTCTGGATGATTTCTGATAAAGTTCATTACATTAATTGCGGGTACGTTTAAAACTGGTGAATTACGAATTTTCATCAACTTTCTTGCATTTGGCATACTTTGAGCAATTTCTAGTAATTGTTCAATATCTTCTAGTAATTCATTTGCTTCCACTAAACCAATAGTATTTGATGCTTGATTTCTGATAACGTTTTCAAAACCGAAATAACGTTCAAGAATGTTTAATTTCAATACTATTAGGTTGTCATCGACCATCATAAAATCAAAACTTTTATCTAATGCTATTACATCATTTTGGACTTCAACAAGTCTTTCGCCACTTGGAACTAATAAAAATCTATCTCTTCTCAATATATTCATTGAGTGATGTTTTTTATATAAAGCTATTTTATTTCCTTCATTTCCGATTGTTATTAAATATCCTTTAATACTAGAAAGTTGGTCTTGATTAAAGTTAAAATGAATTTGTTCTTCGTTCGCAAGAATCTCATCAAGAATATTTAGGCTTTCTGGTCGTTCATCGATATCGTATTTATAAACAACATTTTTTCGATCATCAGCTTCACTTATGTTTTGAAAATGAAGATCTTCGTTGTTTATGAACTTTTCCCGTATGTATTCAAGAAAGCGATTTTTTAACTCTAATTTTGCGACATTTTCAATATCAGCAAATCTAATTACAGTTTCTCCGTCGTGATCTAACACAAAATATAAAACTGCACCAACATTGTTGCCAGGGTTTAAAAAATAATTTAGTCTATCAATTAGCTCTTCTCTTGTCATAATTTTACGAAATATACGTTATCACTTAATGGAATATGGTGAACTTCATCACCTAATCTTAAATTTTGTTTTGATATAAAAATTAGTCCAGTATTTTTTTCAGTATCTACTTTATAAAGTTTGTAACCTAATAATGCTAAAGTTGGGTTTTTATAGAATAAGTTAGTTTTGATAAAAATTGCGCCAATTATTATCAAAAGAAGTATAGTGACAACTAAGTCTTTACCTTCCAATTTGACTCTTAAGAAGGGAATTATATATGTTGTTAAAAAAGTTAAATGCTCATAACTTTGATCTTCGATCTTTATGATTTTTTTTGGCAATTTTGTTGAACCTTTCAAAAAATATGTAAATCTTGCGTAGTAAAATAATCCTAAAAGGGAAAGACAAAATGAAATTAATGAAATTGAATTTACACTTAAAAAATTCATTATATTTTCGCTGGAAAATGAAAAAGACCAAGAAATAAAGATAAATTCTTTGACAGCTACTAAAAAAAATAGTAACCAAAGTGAAATAATATAAAGCTGTATTTTTTTCATTAATGTATTTTAGATTTTTTATCTTGTTTTAGTATGCTCGTCACCAACTTATTTATATCTCCAATAAAATAGACTTTATAAACCTAATTTGTTTTGGTTTTATGCCATTTTTTGTCAAACTTATAAAACCATTTTACTTTTCTTTTACGGTTTTCCATAATCAACATCAATAATAAGTCGCAAAATACTTCTTTTAAGAATGGGAAGACTACCGTATAAATACCTGTTTTTCAATTTTTATTGAATAAAAAGATGCCTAAGCATCTATAGATTTTTGTATTATATTACTCAACGCGATATTTTTAATATCAAATTCAAATAATTCGTTATAACGTGCTTGCAAAGCACTCGCAACTTTCATTAAAATTTTTAATGTAAATTTCGTTTGCCAATTTCTAACCTAAGCACAATCAATGCCTGTCAAATTCAATATACTGTTTGGTTGATTTTGAAAAATTGGATCACAAAATTTAGTTTTGATTTAAATAATTGAGAGTTACATCAAAAAAAATCATAGTTTTGATTAGCCGGCAAAGATTTTTCAATCTGCAAAATATGAAATATTACAAGTATGAAGATTGAAAAGTAAATTGGCACCCTGACAACGTATTTAGCTACAGAGCGGACTTGTTTACTTGGTTAAGAATAATCCCAGATGGCGCAGATATGTCAACGTAACGATAGCGCGGAAATTCTTTCCGTGCCCGCAAAGAGAATCGACAAAGATTAAAACAAGAAACCTCGCAAAAACAGCGATATTTTTTGTGTTTTATAGCGAAGCTACATTTTTCTGAAAGAAATCTTTAAATTTCTTTTGCGTTAGAAAAGTATCGAACATTTTAAAAACTATACTTTTTTCTTAGGGCTCCAATTTAAGTTGTTTTTGCCAGTACTTTATCTCTATTGTTACTTCTTGGAGAATTTCCCTTAGAAAATACAGACGTTTTAATTTTCAAGAAATTGAAACAAAATTTATCGAACCAAAAAAAAGCCTGAGAAATCTATATTTCTCAGGCTTTTACTTTAAAGTTGTAGCGGGAACAGGACTCGAACCTGTGACCTTCGGGTTATGAGCCCGACGAGCTGCCTACTGCTCTATCCCGCGATGTTTCGGGTGCAAAGATAAGCACTAAATGCGGTTTTCCAAAGAAATTCCGGAATATTTTTTAATTAAGTTAAGAAATTAATAACCTGTTAACAGATAGTTGGTTAAGAAATTGAAACCAATGTATTAAATTATTTATGTTAGTGATTCAGATAATTTTTTAAAAACAGACAAGTAATGAACCCAAAAGACAGGTCGGTTTTTGTTCTTTTTTTGTTTAAGTTAAATGAATTTTATATTAGTACTAAAATGATTTGATTAATCTTTGCTGTAGTCTTTTGTTTCTTTAATTTCATTTTCTATTCTTTTGTTAATATTGATTTTAGCTCCGGTAAAAACGAAAATGGTGGTTTTGTATTCTCTTGCGTATTTATTGGTTATTTTACCACCAATAAAAGAAGATTCAAAATAGGGACTTGTCTCCTTAAATTCATTACTGTTTTCTTCATATTCTTTCACTCTTATAAGGTTTGTATAATGTACATCCAGATTAAACCAATTCACATAATCGGCATTGAACGAAACTGATTTAATGCCTTTTTTTGTGTAATAATTAATTGCTCCCGCTTGTCCGTAATTATCACACAAAACGAGCGTTTTTTCAGAATTAGGAAACAAAGCGTAAACGGAATCTGTTTTGCGGGCAAGTTCTTTCCAGCCCAGCATATCGGCAAAATCCTGAGGTAATTCATGATCTTTTCCGTCTTCCCAACGAAGCAGGCCTAATTTTTTATATTTTTCAGCATGTTCTGCAATATAGGACGGGCTTTTATTTGGAAAGGCAAGATTGTAAATCGGAATAAAAAACAATAGCGGAATAATAATGAATACAGGTTGTAAATAACGTTTCCGACCCTCTTTTAAAATTTCAGATAAAAAAGCTGCGCCAAAAGCGATATAAATAGGATACAAGCCAATGGCATAATAGGCTTTTGCTTTAAAGTATAAAAAGACAATTAGTGTAAAGAGGATAGAAGCAAAGAAAAATTTGTATTCCTTAAAAGGTTTATAAAATAATAAGGCATATAAAGCTGAGATAATTACAAAAAAAGAACCCATAAAAAACAGCAGTTGTTCCTTTAAAAATCCAACACGATCTACATTAACTAATTGTGTTTCGGCTAATTCTTTCATATGATGCACCACTGGGAATTGGTTGTGGTATTGCCATAAAAGATTTGGAAGAATCAATATTAATCCGAAAATGAAAGCAAAATAAAGTTGCTTTTGGGTTAGTATTTTTCTTTGCTTTGAAAGTAAAACTGCCGGAAACAGGCCTATAAGTAAAAATAAGATGTTGTATTTATTTAAAAAGCCAAATGCAAAAACGAATGCACCTATATAGAACCATTTAGATTTCTCGGTTGCTATATATTGAATGATTGCATAATAAAAGGCAGTCCAGCATAATATGTCTAATGAATTGGGCTGATAAAGCATATTGATTCGCAGCAATGATGAAAATACGATACAAACTGCTCCTAAAATTAGGGCATGTAGATTTCCACGGAGTATTTCAATAGTTTTCCAAACGATTACCAATGTCAAAACACCAAATAGGGCAGGGAAGAATTTAACCCAAAAAACAGAATTTCCAAGCAATAAAATAATATAAGAAAACCAGGATGTTACCGGTGGAACTGATAAATATCCCCAGGCTAAATGATTGGCCTGATCGAGATGTAAATATTCATCCCGGTGCAAATCATATTCGGGACTTATCAATACATATTGTAAAACAAATTTTAAAATTATAAAGCCGGTTAAGATTATAGTTTTTTTGCTCATATTAGCTTTTTGGTTTTGAGTTTCAGACTTGGTTTTAATATTCTAACCCAATGCTAATATAATTATTTAGTGCTTCATATATACTTTCACGCTTGTATAGTATAAAAAAAAGTAGCTGTCTTAGTTTTGAAACAGCTACTTTTTGTTCTAAATGGATAACAATATCATTCTTCTTCTTCAGAATCTTCTTCAAGCAAATCATTTTCATTATCATCCTCATCTGGTTCAGCATCATTAACATCATATTCATCTAAAGTTCTTCTGTTGGGATCATTATCATCATCTTCAATAAGGTCCTGATTGTCGCCTGCATTTTGAAAATACCAATTTGATGCTTCATCTAAATTTCGTGGATCTGAGTATTTATCCTCTGGCAAAATTCCTGAATTGAAATTACCATCATTATGATTATAATTTCTATAGTTCTCTCTTTCCATAATTAATAGTTTTTTATAGTTATATCAAGTTTAAATCTAAAAAATCTATAGGCAAAATGATTATAAAATTATAGCAATAACTTATATGATTTATATTTTAAGATTTTGATTATAAATAACTTATTCATATAAAATAAAATAATAATTATATAAGATTATTGGGCATCATCTATCTAAATTTGAAATAAAGCTTAAAATAATATATTATGAAAACTTTATTTAAATCAAAAATCGCACTTCTTCTTGTAGTAATAGGAATTTTAGTTTCCTGTAAAAATAATCAGGATGGATACAGTGACGAAATTGAGACAGGCCATCATGCTGATACTGTGGGAACAACTCCCGACTCAGCAAACACAGATGCAAATAATAGTAAAGGTATTGATTATAAAGGGAATAATACCACTACGGTTACCAGTGGCACTGACCCTCATGCAAGTAGTTCGGGTACGGGAATAGGTCCCGGCGAAAACACTAATGATGCTGCTACATACTCAAGAACGTCAGGGTTACAAAAAGATAGTCTTAATTCCGAAAATAAAAATTCGAAGAAGAAAACAAAATAGGGTACTATAGACCTGCAATTAAACTTTTTACATTTTCTGAAAGCCTGCAAATTAATCTGTGGGCTTTTTTCAGTCAAAGTATAGCTTTATTTATCAAACAATATTTTCAAGAGCTGCTAAGATTTCTGAAATAGAAAAATAAGCACCGCAGACAAATTCATCTGCAGCTCCGTAATACATCGTCAGTTTGTCTCCTTCAACCACGTGGCCGTTAGTAAAAACAACATGTCCGAAAAATCCGCTCAGCTCATAATTTTCCTGAGGCATCATTATAGGTTCAGTAGTTCGTGCAATTACTTTTGAAGGGTCATCCAGATCCATTAAGAAAGCACCGAGACAGTATTGGTGTTCTGCATTTGCTCCATGATATATTTCGAGCCATCCCTTATCCGTTTTAATGGGTGCTGCTCCGGCACCAACTCTTGCACTGTCCCAAAATCCTTTACGGGTTCCAAGAAGGAATTGGTGGTTTCCCCAATGAATACCATCAGGTGATTCTGCCAGCCAAATAAAATTCCCTCCAATCTGCGGACTAGATGGTCTGTGTAAAGCATAAAATCTGCCATGGATTTTTTCTTCAAAAATGGCGCAATCCTTATTATGAGGAGGAAATATCATGCCTTTTGTTTCAAAATTTACCCAGTCTTGGGTTGTGCGCAATCCAACCCCAACACCATTGGCTGAAACTGCTGTGTAAGTAATATAATAAGTATCTTCTAAATAAGTAACTCTTGCATCTTCTATTCCAAACTGTTCTAATATCCCAGTTCCCATCAGAGGTTCAATGCCTTCAGGAGTATAAAAGTGAACTCCATCATCGCTGCATAAAAGCCGCAAATGTGAAAGTGTAGTAAGATAATCAAGACCTTTATATTGCACTATTCTGGCATCTGTTGCTATCAGGTCAGGATCATTTAAAGGAATTTCTATTATTTCCACCTTTCCCAATGAATTGATTACCGGGAAAAAAATAACTCCTTCTTTTTGCGAAATGGACTCTGCTACTCGTACCAATATCCATGTTTTTTGTTCAAATACAAAAACACCCGGATTTAAAAGACTGATAATTTGTAAATCTGAACTGCTTGGATTCAGATTTTTCGGCATTAAAATAGGATTTTCAGGAAACCTACGGGCAATGTCACTCATGATAATTATTTTTGATTAACACAATTTCCATAATGAGAATATTTTCATCATTAAGAATTGAATAACTATTATTACGGGAATAGATAAAGAAATGAATTCTTTAGAAAAAATATTTATATAATAAATTCCAAACTATTATAATATTTCCATCTCACTGAAAATTTTACGATGTTTTGTCTTAGCTTTATAAAAAAATACAGACGTTTTTTGCTAATTTTAATTTACATAATTGGTAATGTTAGTGGCAGAATACCTTTTTAATAGTTTTTGTCTATTAAGGTAGATTGATTTAATATGATTTAAGCATATAGGATTTTTGTTTAGTTCTTAAATTAGTCATCCGGTTAAATATAAAAATCAAAAAGATAAATTATGGAAAATCAATCAAATGACATTAACAAATGCCCGTTTCATAATGGGAGTATGGATAATGCGGCTGCATCAGGTACGAAAAATCGTGATTGGTGGCCAAATCAGTTAAAAGTAAACATCCTGAGACAACATTCGCCATTGTCAGATCCAATGGGCAATAATTTTGACTATGCTGAAGCTTTTAAGAGTCTTGATCTTGAAGCTGTAAAGAAAGATTTGCATGATCTTATGACAGATTCACAAGAATGGTGGCCGGCAGATTTTGGACACTACGGAGGTTTGTTTATAAGAATGGCATGGCATAGTGCCGGGACTTATCGTGTGCTTGATGGGCGTGGTGGAGCTGGTGCTGGGCAGCAGCGTTTCGCACCTCTTAACAGCTGGCCGGATAATGTAAGTCTAGATAAAGCAAGAAGGCTTTTATGGCCTATTAAACAAAAATATGGACAAAAAATCTCCTGGGCAGATTTAATGATATTAACCGGAAATGTGGCCTTGGAATCTATGGGCTTCAAAACATTTGGTTTTGCAGGAGGAAGAGCAGATGTATGGGAACCAGATGAGGCAGTTTATTGGGGAGCAGAAACTACCTGGTTAGGCGGTGATGAGCGCTATAATGATGGTTCTGAGGGTGTACCAAAAGAGCATGGCGTTGTATCATCTGATGATGATGCCGATGGTCATGTACACTCCAGAAATCTTGAAAAACCTCTTGCTGCAGTACAAATGGGGCTTATCTACGTAAATCCTGAGGGGCCGGACGGTAATCCCGATCCTATTAAGGCTGCCAAAGATATACGTGATACTTTTGGCCGTATGGCCATGGATGATGAAGAAACCGTTGCACTGATTGCCGGTGGT
>CBFGNY010000102.1:0-15981 GCA_965650235.1 uncultured Flavobacterium sp.
CCTTTAGAGCATATTTATGTAACAGGAACTCCACAATTTGAATTTTATAAAGAAGAAAAAAATATAATTGATAGAGAAGTTTTCTATCAGAGATATAATTTAGATGCAAATAAAAAAATTATCTGTTTTTCTGGTGATGATGTCAAAACATCGCCCGATGATCCGGATTATTTAAAAGATATTGCTGAAGAATTAGTTAAAGCTAATTTGCAAAACGAATATCAAATTTTGTTAAGGAGATGTCCTGTAGATTTTTCAGGAAGATTTGATGTGGTAGTAAATCAATATCAAGATTTAATAAAAGAAGCTCCACCGTTGTGGTATTTCAATTCTTCAAAAGAATGGAATGCAATTTATCCTTTAAGAGATGATGTCAAATTGCTAGTAAGTACTGCTTTTTATTCAGATATAGTTGTTAATGTAGGTTCTACGATGGCATTTGATTTTGCGATGTTTAATAAGCCTTGTGTATTTATTAATTATGACCAGAAAAACAAGAAGTTTCAAGATTGGTCAGTAAAAACAATTTATAAGTTTCAGCATTTTAAAAGTATTCCTAATTTTGATGCAGTCATTTGGCTGAAAAATAGAGAAGAGATTGTGGAGAAATTAACTATTAAAAAGAACTGCAGTCTGGATATGATTCAATGGAAAGAAATTGTGTTGGAAAATTATGAAAAGGCTTCTGCCAATATACGTAAAACAATTAAAATTAATTAAATAATGCATATCTGTTTCTTAACTAACGAGTTTCCTAAAGATGGGTTTCCACATGGTGGAATAGGTAGTTTTATAAAAACCCTTAGTACTGCGCTGATAAAAGAAGGAATTAAAGTGTCTGTAGTTGGAATGAATTATGTAGCTGCCAATGAAACTGAAAGTAGAGAAAGTGTTTCTGTTTATCGTTTAAAAAGCAATTCTTTGAAAGGAATTTCCTGGTACTTTAACTGTAAGGCAATCGACAAAAAGATTAGAGAAATTCACAAAGAAAATCCTATAAATATTATTGAGTCTTCCGAACTTGGTTTTGCCTTTGTTACCAAAATAAAACACATAAAATATGTTATCCGACTTCATGGTGGACATCATTTTTTCGCAGAAAGTGAAAATAGAAAAATTAATAAATGGAAGGGATTTCAGGAAAAAAAATCATTTAAAAAGAGTGATGCTTTTATAGCGGTTTCTCATTACGTTAAAAATCATACTGAAAAATATTTAAGTTATAATAATAAGCCAATTGTACATATTAGTTATCCAATCGATACAGATTTTTTTAGTCCGCGTCTTGAAAATGAATCAGCAAATAAAATTGTTTTTGCCGGAACGGTTTGTGAGAAGAAAGGTGTTCGTCAATTAATTCAAGCTTTTCCAATAGTAAAAAACGAATTTCCAGATACTGTATTAGAAATTTATGGACGAGATTGGTTTTTCCCAGACGGGAGTTCATATGTTAAAATGCTAAAAGAAGTTGAATTAGCTAAGTTGGGGGATGAAGTAAAAGATATTCATTTTAAAGGAAGTGTTATCTATAGAGATATCCCTTTGGCATATGCAAAGGCCGAGGTTTGTGTTTTTCCTTCTCATATGGAAACACAAGGCTTAGTAGCTCCGGAAGCTATGGCTATGGAGAAGGCAGTAGTTTTTACAATCTTAGGGCCGGGGCCAGAGACAATTGAAGATTATAAAACAGGATTATTATGTGATCCTTATAGTTCTCAAGATATTGCCGAAAAGATTATTTGGGTTTTCTCTAATAAAGAAAAAGCAAAAGAAATTGGGAAGAATGCCAGAGAATTTGTGCTTGAAAAATATGAGTTGAAAAACATTGTTTGTCAAAACATTGATTTTTTTCAATCGTTGCTTGGTAAAGAAAGTAGATGAAGATATTTGTAATAAAAAAAAAGATTCTTAAAAAGTTAAAAGAATTTAGTTCTACTTATTCAGATGTGCGGTTTTATAATCAGGGCAAACCTGCAATTTACCTGCATTTAAGCCATAGCACCAAAGTTAGAACGTATCTGAATCTTTTTTTTAGAATCAGAATGACTTATAAAGAGCCAATTGTTATAAAATTTTCTCTTTTAAGAATGCTTTTTTTAGCAAAATGGTTTAATCAGCTGGATTATATTTATTTTGAAAAACCATTTTCAAAACTAACAAAATTCAAGACTTTCAGCCATCATAAAAAAGCAGATTTTACAGTTAATTATAACTACAGAAAAATATATTCTTCTAATAAATATGAGGCAAATGTCTTGCCCTACATTATGCATCCCGGTAATTATTTGCAGCCAGAAGTTGAAGTTTTACCTAAAAAAATTGGAATTCTGATAAGTGGCAATTTTGAAAAAAAAATCTATGATACCAATGTCATTCCTGATAATTTTGGAATGCTTAATAGATGGCAGGTTTATCAGGAAGTTTTGAAACATAATCGTTTACTTTCGATTACAGGAAATGAATTGATTCAGAATTTGGAATCAGGTAAATTTAAAGATAATTTAGTTTTAATGAAATGGCAATCAGGGGCAATTCCAACTTCAAAATGGCGCTATTATTTATCAGCTGCTGATTTTATTTTTTGTGCACCGGGAATGACAATGCCGATGTGTCATAATGTTCTGGAAGCAATGTCTGTTGGAGTTATTCCAATTTTAAATTATCCTCATTGGTTAAATCCGTCATTACAAGATGATTTTAATTGTCTAGTTTATCAAAATACTTCGGAAATTAAATTAGCAATTGATAAGGCACTTTCTTTGTCTGCTGAAAAAAAGAATGAAATGGCTAAAAATGTGATTGAATATTATAAAAAGTATTATAATAGATTTTCATTTTCAGAAAATGAAAATAGTGAATTGATAGTATTAAATGAGAATATAAATGATTTGATAAATATTATTGATACAAATTAACATGACAGTATTTCAACTTATACAATCAGATTATAAACGATATCAAAAATATGGGGGTAATTTTTTTGGAATCATATTTTTTACACAAGGATTTTGGGCAACTTTCCAATATAGGGTAGCACACTATATTTATTTAAAAGTTAAATGGAAACCGTTTAGATTTCCTGTGCTTTTTTTAGCTTTAATTTGGCTGAAAATAATTGAAATGACAACAGGAATTTCAATTCCATATTCAGTAACAATAGGTCATTCATTTTATATTGGTCACTTTGGAGGAATAATAATAAACTCGAATGCAATCATTGGTGATAATTGTAATATTTCTCAAGGAGTTACAATTGGAGCATCAGGTAAAGGTAAGAATAGAGGAGTACCCATTTTGGGAAATAATGTATATATTGGTGCTAATGCAATTATAGCAGGTAAAATTAGCATAGGAAACAATGTACTAATTGGGGCTTGCTCAATGGTTAAAGATACTTTTCCTGATAATTCTGTTATATTTGGAGTTCCTGCAATATTAATTTCCCAAGAAGGGTCAAAAGGATATATTTAATGAAATTATTAATAGTTTCAACTGCACCTCTAATTTACAGAGGAGACAAAAGTTATGCATACAGTCCATATGTAAACGAATTAATTATTTTGAATAAATTTACCAGCGAAATATTTTTTTGTTGTCCTGTATGGGAGAACGATAATGGGCTTTTGATATCTGAAATTCCGTTTAGTTTTAAAACTCATTTTAAGTTAATTGATTCTAATTTAAATTCTTTAGGCAGTGCTTTCAAATCTATATTTCAAAGTATTTATAATATTATAGTTTTGGTTAAAGCCATGAGTAGGGCAGAACATATTCATTTACGTTGTCCCGGGAATATAGGTTTGTTAGGATGTTTTGTTCAAATATTTTTTCCAAATAAAACAAAAACAGCAAAATATGCAGGAAACTGGGGTTCAAAAAGTGAGCAGCCTTGGACATATCGTTTGCAAAAATATATTTTGAACAATACTTTTCTAACGAAAAACATGCAGGTTTTGGTTTATGGAGAATGGAAAAATCAATCAAAAAATTTAAAGCCCTTTTTTACCGCGACATATTCAGAGTCAGAAAAAGAATTAATAAAAAAGACAAGTTTAGGCTTAGGAATTCATTTTGTTTTTGTTGGGACTTTAGCTTTAGGTAAAAATCCACTATATGTTGTAAAATTAGTTGAAGAGCTCATTAAAAAGGAAAATAAAGTTACTTTGGAATTATATGGTGAAGGTCCGGAAAGACAAAATTTAGAAAATTACATTAAGAAGAATCAATTAGAAACGTATGTTGTTTTACGGGGTAATCAAAATCAGGACGTCATAAAAAAAGCATACCAAAAAAGTCATTTTGTAGTATTGCCTTCTAAAAGTGAAGGTTGGCCTAAAGCCATTGCTGAAGGAATGTTTTGGGGCTGTGTTCCAGTTGCAACCAAAGTTTCATGTGTTCCTTTCATGCTTGATTTTGGAAATAGAGGAATTCTGTTGGAGATGGAATTAAAGAAAGATATTGAACAAATAAAAAAAATACTGAGCGATGAAAACAATTTTTTTACTAAAAGCAAATTAGCAAGTGATTGGTCGCAAAAATATACTACAGATGTTTTTGAATCTGAAATTAAAAAGTTATTAGCCAAATGAGGGTAGTACAAATTATAGATTCACTAGATGCTGGTGGTGCTGAACGTATGGCTGTTAATTATGCAAATGCTTTAAATAAAAAAATTGAATTTTCAGCATTAGTTGCAACCAGAAAAGAGGGGGTTTTAAAAAATCAAATTGATTCAGAAGTACCTTATTTATTTTTGAGAAAAAAGAATAGAATAGATATAAATGCTATTTTTAAATTAAGAGGTTTTATTAAAAAGAACAAGGTTGATATCATTCATGCCCATAGTTCTTCTTTTTTTATTGCTGTTTTAGTAAAATTGTCTTTGCCTAAAATTAAAATTGTATGGCATGATCATTACGGATCCAGATTTAAAGAATCAAAAAAGCGCAATAGGGTTTTAATCTTGTTATCTTCTTTTTTTACATCCATTCTTGTTGTTAATCTTCAATTGAAAGAATGGAGCCAAAAAAATATGTCTTGTAAAAATGTGTTTTTTATTCCAAATTTCACTTTAGAAAGAATGGAAAATGAACAAATAACAAACTTACAAGGTAGTCAAGGCAAGCGTATCGTTTTTTTAGCAAATTTAAAAAATCCTAAAAATCATATTTTGATTTTGAAAGCTTTCCATGAACTAAAATTAAATGAACTGGGATGGAGTTTACATTTAATAGGCAAGGACTATTTTGACTCTTATTCTGAGGTAATTAAAAATTTCATAAAGTTATACTCTCTGGAGGATGATATACATTTGTATGGTGAAAAAAATGATGTGAAATTTATTTTATCACAAGCTTCAATAGGAGTTTTGGCTTCAACAGAAGAAGGATTTCCGGTAACTTTACTTGAATATGCTTTAGAGGATTTACCAGTAGTTTCGACAAATGTTGGCTATTGCTCATCTGTCATTAAGGATAATTTTAGTGGTTTACTGTTTGATCCTTCTTCAGTTTCGGATCTAAAAAGTAAATTACTTAAATTGGTTGAGAATGATTTGCTTAAAAAGATGCTGGGAGATAATTTTAAGCAATCTGTTGTAGAAAATTATTCAGAAGAAATTGTGATTAAAAAGCTAGTTTTAGCATATCAAAATAAATAATTAATGAAAAATATTTCATTGTCATATGTTTATCTGATTATAATCCATGCAGTAATTGCTTTGATAATTTTTGCATTACCATTTTTATCTAAAGTATATGCATTATTAATCCCCGTAATTGGTTTTTTTGTTGTTTACAGGACCAAAAATAAAAATAACGAAGTTCTTATAGTAGCTGCATACATGGTGGGCGTTGAGGTTTTTTTGCGTATGACAGGGGGTAATTTTAACAATGAATATGTCAAGATGAATGTGCTGTTTTTTATGCTCCTGGGTATGTCATACAGTAATTTTTCTATGAATGCTTTTGTCTATTGGGCTTTTTTATTGTTGTTGGTTCCAGGTATTTTAGTAACATCATTAACTGCTGATTTTAATGCGGATATTCGGAAATTATTAGTTTTTAATTTGTCAGGGCCTGTTTGTTTGGCAATTTCTGCTATATATATGTATAAAAGAAGAATTCTTTTTACTGATTTGCAAAATGTCATAATTGCAATGGGTCTACCAGTAATAACTACTGCAACTTATTTGTTTTTATACACTCCGAGTATAAAAGATGTTGTTACAGGAACAAGCTCTAATTTTGCAACTTCAGGAGGTTTTGGACCTAATCAGGTTTCGACTATTTTAGGCTTAGGAATGTTTGTTCTTTTTACACAATTGGTTTTGTTTTCAAAATCAAAAAAACAGATAATTCTAAACGGAATTATGCTACTGTTTTTGAGTTATAGGGCTGTTGTGACTTTTTCAAGAGGAGGTGTTATAACAGCGGTGGTTATGATTATTTGCTTGCTGTTTTTATTATATTTTTTTTCGAATGCAAGAGGCAGAGGTAAATTTACTTTAATTTTTATTGTAACGGCTTTAATGGCTGGAGGGATTTGGTCTTATAGTTCGTTACAAACGTCAGGACTAATTAATAAACGATATGCAAATCAGGATGCCGCAGGAAGAACAAAAAAAGACCGTTTGGGAGGGAGAGAGGGAATCATGGATGCAGAACTTAAACTTTTTATGGAAAATCCTGTCATTGGCACAGGAGCAGGAATGGGTAAACAGTTAAGAAAGGAGTCTTTTGGGATGGAAGTCGCTTCACACAATGAGATAACACGAATGTTAAGCGAGCATGGCTTGTTTGGGATTTTTGGACTTTTGATACTTTTTATAGCTCCATTTATTGTTTATATCAACAACAGGCAACATCTTTATTTTTTATCTTTTTACTTTTTTTGGCTTTTAACAATTAACCATGCCGCAATGCGAACAGCTGCACCCGCTTTTGTTTATGCTTTGTCGCTTCTTTTGGTCCAGGTGAAAATTCCTGAAAAAGCAGAAAATTCAGAGGATTAAATTCTGTTTTTTATAATACATTTGTCGCAAGTTAAAAGCGTTAAATTAAAATAGAGTACATGCAAACAAACAAAAAAATGCATTTCGAAATTTCAGAAAGAAAAGTGCTTCTTCGGCTTTTTGATATTGCTTTTGTTTTGCTTGCCCTATATTTAATGGATTGGCTTTTTTATTACCCCTATTTCGATTTGGATAATGCACATTATTTTAGGCCAATTTTATTCATCTTTTATCTATTTGGTTTCGGTGCGATTTTCGAGATGTACAATCTTCAGATTGCCAGTAATCAGTTTCAGATTCTTCGAAGTGTTGTTTTTACTGTCACAACAGCTACTTTGGTTTGTCTGTTTACGCCTATTTTTTCACCAGAACTTCCTAAACAGCGATTGGTTATTCTTATTTTTTATTTTACTATACTTGGCTCATTATTACTTTGGCGTTTTTTTTATGTTTTCTTTTTGGCTACCCATCGATTTTCACAAAATGTAATTTTAATTTGTAATAAACATCAGGTTGATGAACTTGTTTTGGGACTTGAAAATGTGGATCCACATTATAAAATTGTAGGTTTTGTAAATTCGGATTTTTTAGCGGAACAGGATTTTTCTTTGAACTACACAAAAGAAATCCATAAGAACGATTTATTGGCTTTTGTCAGTAAAAATAATATCTCTGAAATTATCATCGCTGCTCAAAAAACCGATGGTATTACAGCCGATTTGTATCAGCATTTACTTCATTTATTGGAGGCGGGTAATATTATTAGAGAATATACACAGGTGTACGAAAGCAAAACACAGCGTATTCCTGTCCAGTACATTTCCAATGATTTCTATCGTTTTTTTCCATTTAGCCGCAGTAATAACAATAAGCTGTACTTATTATTGGTAAGTTTTCTTGAATTTACTTTTTCTTTAACGGGCTTGTGCCTTTGTGTTATTTTTATTCCATTGATTTTTATAGCCAATACGTTTTGGAATAGTGGAACCTTATTTTATACACAAGAACGGGTTGGTAAGAACGGAAAGGTATTCCAGATTTATAAGTTCAGGACAATGGTTGAAAATTCTGAAAAAAATGGTGCTGTTTTTGCAAAATCAAATGATAAAAGGATTACTCCATTTGGTAAATTCATGCGCAAAACAAGAATTGATGAATTTCCTCAATTTATCAATGTTTTAAAAGGTGATATGGCTATTATTGGCCCAAGACCTGAAAGACCTTTTTTTGTAAAAGAAATTGCAGAGATAATGCCTTTTTATGAAACCCGCCATGTTATTAAGCCAGGACTTACAGGATGGGCTCAGGTCAATTATTCATACGGAGAATCCATAGAAGAGAGCTTGATAAAACTGCAATATGATTTATACTACATCAAACATCGAAGTGTGTTCCTGGACTTAAGTATAACTTTTAAAACCATAACAACTGTTTTATTCTACAGGGGGCAATAATTTTTAAATTATAATCGGAATTCTTTTTTTATTTCTGATGGCTACTCTTACCAAAACAACCCCACTGGTAATAATCATTGGTAAGATTATAAAAAAGTGTGCTTTATTAATTATGAAAAGTGTATAAATAATCAATAAGACCAAATGTAATATAGCGAATTTGTATGTCCATCTTTTATTGTTAATAGCTGAAAAAATGATTAATATTAATAAAAGCGGACTAAATAACAGTATATTATAATTCATCGCTAGTTCTTGGTGAAATGAATAAAATCCAACTGAAACAAAAAAGATTCCCATTAATGATAAGATGAATAAGTAGATTTTATCAACAAATTTTTGGTTTATGAAAATGATAAAACCAAGTAAAACAATATAACTGTAAATATTGTTCCACCACGAAGCTGGTGTTTCTTTTTCAAAGTTTAAAATAGTTTTGCTTTTACTCACAAGAGCATGATTTTGAAAAGTAGCTTTCTCTAGACTGTTTTTCAATTCAAATGGCAAAAATATTTTGTTGCCTAACTGATCCACTTTTGTTCCAAATATGATGCTCGTACCTAACTTTTCATAAAAATGTCCATCAAAATAAGGGAATAGAATACTTCGGTATGTTTTATCAGTATCTCCTTTTTTAGTAATTACTTTTTTATTTAATGTTTTATTGATAACGTCAACGACCATAGAGGTACAGTTTTTATCAATAAATTTATAAGTATAATAACGATCTTCTGAAAGAAGTGTAGTGTTTAAGTTGTCAAAAAGTTTTTGCTTTGCATCTTGGGGAATAAGCAGCTCTTGTTCGTAAACGCTTCTTCTTTCATAATTGTATTCATTTATAAAATCAACATACGAATGTGCAACGACAAAATATTGTAAATCGCCTTTTGCAAATTTGGCTACAAAATTAGGAGTCCTAAAGTCAAAAGCGCCATAATTATATACAATGTCAATATTATTTGCAGGATCAGCAACCCTTATTGCAGTGTGTCCGAAAAAAGAATAAGATTCGTTACCAAGACCGCATGTTAATACACTTACACGTGCTTCTTTTGATAATGGTAAATTTTGTCCAAAACTAAAATTGAATAGTAGTAATAGAAACATTATTCGTAGAAATGTAAAACTTTTCATGTTTGATTTTTTTAAATAGTAATCCTTATCTAAAGATACCTAAATCTACTTTTAGAGAAAAAATATTCGAATACAATGCAGTACTTTGGTTGCCTAAATCAGTAAGTGCATAGTCAACCTGAATACCTTTGTATTTAAAACCAAGTCCAATATTAGGTTGAAAATTTAATTTTTCTGAGTTATCCAATTGCATTATGTTTTGAAAGTTTCCTGCTCCTGCTCTTAAAAAAACAAGTTTTGTATAACCAAATTCAAATCCCAGCGCAGGATCGATGCTAACGATATTTGATGAAATAATATCGTTAGTTTGTTCAAAACGCATGTTTAGATTTGTAGCAACCAAAAGGCTGGTATCATTATGAAATTCAAACTTTTTTGAAATTCCTAATTGTGCTTTTGGTAATGTAATCTCAGTGTTTTCCGGTAACTCTTGATTTTCGCCGGGAATGGCGTCTGAGATTTTTTTATATTCTTCTTCATCAATATTCCAGACATTGTAAGTAGTTGTAATATCCCGTAACATCAATCCGAATTTCCAGTCGTTTCTCTCAAACTGAAGTCCGAAATCAAATCCGAATCCCCAGGAATTAGCAAATTTTCCAATGACACGTCTAATAATTTTGGCATTTACACCGTATTGAAATCCTTCAATAGGTAATTCCCTGGCATATGAAAACGTAAAGCCATAATCTGCAGTCGAGAATAAACTAATACGGTTGTAGTCAATATTGCCCTGATTGTCGATCAATTGTGTGGTGTCTAAAATATCATCAACCCCAAAACGAATCATCGAAATTCCCCATGCACTTCTGTCATCAATAGGGATGGCGTATCCAATATAATCATACTGAGCAATATTAGCGAAATAACTGGCGTGCATTAATGAAATTTGATGATCTTCAAGATGTATCAGCCCAGCAGGATTCCAATAAACTGAATTAACATCATTAGTCGAAGCGACAACAGCACTGGACATTCCTAAAGCTGCCGCATCAACCCCAATATTCATAAACTCATTCGAATATTTTCGAACTGTTTGTGAATAATAAGAAGTGCAATTCCATAACAATAAAAATACTAAGATTTTTTTCAAGGTATTTATTTTTTCAAACCTAAGCTTGTTTAAATTCTTACCAAAAATATAATTTTTTACTGAGCTTATTTCTTCCTTTCGATAAATAATGTAAAAGTCATGTCTCAGAAGAAAAAACTCTATTAAAAACGCTTATAAGAATCACTTTATTATGCTAAATTTGCTCCTCAATCTTCAAAAATATAAATGATGAATATTAAAAAACACATTCCTAATTTAATTACACTAATCAATCTTTTCTGTGGCTGTGTTGCAGTAGTTTTTGTTTCTGAACAAAATTACGAAATGGCTTTTTATATGGTTTGTTTAGGAATATTTTTTGATTTTTTTGATGGATTTTTCGCGAGGTTATTTAAGGTTTCAAGTCCCCTTGGATTGCAATTGGATTCCTTGGCAGATATGGTAACCAGCGGAGTAGTACCTGGTTATGTGATGTACAGTTTGTTTGTAAAAAGTGCTAATCCTAATGATGTAATCGCTTCTGCATTTATTCCTTTTTTAGGATTTATCGTAACCTTGGGGTCCTGCTATCGATTAGCTAATTTTAACATAGATACACGTCAAACGGATTCTTTTATTGGTTTGCCAACACCTGCAAATGCACTTTTTATTTTGAGTTTGCCTTTAGTAGTTGAGTATTCAAATTCTTTTATCCTATTCGAAATCTTAACTAATCATTGGGTTTTGCTCACTATCGTTTTATCCAGTGCTTACATTTTGAACGCTGAAATTCCGCTATTTGCTTTAAAAATTAAAAAGTTTACTTTCAAAGATAATTTGCTTCAAATTATATTTTTAGGAATTTCTATCGCTTTGCTTCTGTTGCTTCAATTTGGTGCAGTTCCTGTAATTATCATTTTATATGTATTGTTATCAGTTGTAAATAATAAATTTTTGAAAAAGTAGTTTATCCGAATGGCAAGAAAAACCACTTATCGCAAAACGACTCCCAGAAAAACAGGTAGATCTACTTTCAGCAAGATATTACGTTTTATTTTTTTCTCGGTTTTTGCATTACTTTTTGTTGCACTAATCTATCACTATCGTATAGGATTAGCTTATTATTTAGGTTTTAAAAGCAATAAAATGTCTGCGAAAGAGGTTGAAGATAAGCGATTGTCAGATATTCGTAATTTTCAGGTGCTGGCAAAACATGAAGGTAAATCAATTGGTTTGGATGTGTCGGAATATCAGGGAAAAATCAGCTGGTCATATGTAGACACTCTGGAACAAAAATATCCGCTTGATTTTGTTTTTATCAGGGCAACAGTAGGCAGTGACAGAAAAGATTTTCAGTTTAAACGGAATTGGATGGGAGCCAAAAAGAATAAAATGATCAGAGGAGCTTACCATTATTACAGGCCAAATGAAAATTCTATCGAACAGGCCAATCTTTTTATTGAAACAGTAAAGCTGGAAAAAGGTGATTTGCCTCCGGTTCTGGATATCGAAAAACTACCAAAGAGTCAATCTTTGGATAGTTTAAAAAAAGGATTGAAACGCTGGCTTGTAAAAGTAGAAAATCATTATAAAGTTCGTCCTATAATTTATACCGGAGAGCGATATTATTCAGATTTTTTGAAGGATGAGTTTGGTGAATATCTATTTTGGATTGCCAATTATAATTTTTACAGAGAAAAAATTGAAGATGACTGGCTGTTTTGGCAGTTTACAGAAAAAGCCAGCGTACCGGGAATTGAACGTACTGTAGATATAAATATTTATAATGGGGATTTACAACAATTGCAGTTTATTACAGTTGATTAGCCTTTCTTTATTTGTAAAGTCTAAAATGTGAAAAATAAAGAAGTATTCACCTCTCACATTTTACCTTTTACAATTTAAAACTCCAGTTTCTTTTTACGCAATTCAAAATTTTGACCCAGATAAACACGGCGAACCATTTCATCTTCAACTAATTCTTCGGGAATTCCGGCTTTCAGAATGCCTCCTTCAAACATTAAATATGTTTTATCTGTAATGGCTAAAGTCTCCTGAACGTTGTGATCGGTAATTAAAATTCCGATATTCTTGTTTTTTAATTGTGCTACAATTCTTTGAATATCCTCAACCGCAACGGGGTCAACTCCTGCGAAAGGTTCATCCAGTAAAATGAATTTTGGGTCTGTGGCTAAAGCACGCGCAATTTCGGTACGACGACGTTCACCTCCTGAAAGCAAATCCCCCCGGTTGGTTCGAATATGCTCTAAGCTGAATTCTTCAATTAAGCTTTCCATTTTTGCAACTTGTTCTTCTTTTGAGAGTTTAGTCAGTTGCAAAACGCTTAGTATGTTATCTTCGATGCTTAGTTTTCTAAAAACAGAAGCTTCCTGTGCTAAATAACCAATGCCTTGCTGGGCACGCTTATACATCGGATAATCGGTAATATTCAAATCATTCAGGTAAATATTGCCCTGATTTGGTTTTACCAATCCCACAATCATATAAAATGAGGTTGTTTTTCCGGCGCCATTTGGCCCCAAAAGCCCCACAATTTCTCCCTGATTTACTTCAACAGAAATTCCTTTTACAACACTGCGTCCTTTATAGGTTTTGATTAAATTATCGGCTCTTAGCTTCATTTTTTCAATTAGATAATTATATAATTTGAAGATGAGATAATTGAAAAAACTAACTCAGTTCAATTTTAAAATTTATTAGAAGAGACAAATTAAATGTAAAATAATCAATCAGATAAATGAATTAACAAATTATTGCGTTTTCAAAATAGATAATTGTGGTTTTAAGGCAATTATCTAACCTCTAATTGATTCTCTAATTATTTACCAGCTTCTTCGAGAGCTTCCCAAAATTCGTAAGCTCTCCTTAAATGCGGAATTACAATTGTTCCTCCAACTAAAGTTGCGATCCCCATTGCTTCCATCATTTCTTCTTTGGTAACTCCTTCTTTATGGCTTGTTTCTAAATGATACTTTACACAATCATCGCAGCGTAAAACAGCAGAGGCCACTAAACCTAAGAGTTCTTTTGTTTTTACATCCAAAGCACCTGATGCATAAGCATTAGTGTCAAGATTAAAAATTCGCTTTACAATTTTATTATTGTCAGCAAGCAATTTTTCGTTCATTTTAGAACGATAATCGTTAAATTCTTGAATGATATCAGACATTTTCTTTCAATTTATTTCTATAAACAATTCTCGAAATCAGGATACTCACTTCGTAGATAATCAACATTGGTATTGCAACGATTGTTTGGCTGACTACATCAGGAGGAGTTACGATTGCTGCAATAATTAAAATAAGTATAACGGCATATTTCCAATATTTTCTTAAATAATCTGGGGTTACCAAACCTAATTTGGTTAGGAAATAGATGATGATTGGCAATTCAAAAAACAATCCACTTGCCAGGACGCTTGTTTTTACCATTCCCATGTAAGAGGTCAAAGTGAATTGGTTGACAACGGCATCACTAACAGAAAAAGTGGCTACGAAATTTATCGACATCGGAATTACTACATAATATCCAAAAACCACTCCAATAAAGAAAAGTAATGACGATGCAAAAATAAACAACTTTGCATTTTTTCTTTCTTTTTCATAAAGAGCAGGACTGATGAATTTCCATATTTCCCACAGTATGTAAGGAAAGCCTAAAATAAATCCGGCTAAAACACACATCCATACAAAAATATTTACCTGACCCTCCATCTCTGTGTTTTGAATGATGAAATTCAGTTCGGTGATGCAAATGGTATCTGCAATGCCTAATTGATGTGACACATCACAAAACCATTGATACGTAAAAAAAGTAGGCCGTGTTGGGCCTAAAAGAATAGTATCAAACAAATAATCACTTATAAAATAAGTTGCTATTGCCATAATGATTATCGCAATTGTACTTCTGACTAATAGCCATCTTAATTCTTCAAGATGATCTAAAAACGACATTTCGTTAAGATTTTTCTTTGCCATTATACAATTCCCTCTTTTAAAATGTCATGTAAATGCAATACTCCTTTATATTCGCCATTGTCAGAAACAATCAATTGTGTTATCGAATAATCTTCTAAAACATTCAGGGCGTCTACAGCCATGGTATTTGAAGAAACTAATTTTGGGTTTTTACTCATAATATCTTTGGCGGTTAAATCTGCGATTGAATCCCTGTCGTTGAGCATTCTTCTGATGTCTCCATCGGTAATAATCCCTATTATCTTATCGTTTTCGACAACAGCAGTCACACCAAGTCTTTTTTCGGAGATTTCAAAAATTACTTTTTTAACGGATGTGTCTGGTGAAACCATCGGTTTTAAAGAATTCTCAATCATATCTTTTACACGAAGCAATAATTTTTTCCCTAAAGCTCCGCCCGGATGATAAACTGCGAAATCTTCGGGTTTAAAATCACGCATTTCCATAAGGCATACTGCAAGTGCGTCGCCCATAACAAGTTGTGCTGTTGTGCTATTTGTAGGAGCCAGGTTTATAGGACAGGCTTCCATATCAACAGTAGTGTTTAAAACGTAATCAGAACCTTTTGCTAAAAACGAAGTTATATTTCCTGTTATTCCAATTAAAATATTTCCAAAACGTTTCAATAAAGGTACCAAGGCTTTGATTTCAGGACTGTTTCCGCTTTTTGAAATACAGATTATAATATCCTCATTTTGTATCATTCCTAAATCTCCATGTATGGCTTCAGAAGCGTGAAGGAACATAGAAGGTGTTCCGGTCGAGTTGAATGTGGCAACCATTTTTTGTGCAATGATGGCACTTTTTCCAATCCCTGTAACAATTAATCGGCCTTTTGTTTCGTAAATGCGTTGGGTTGCTTCGTAAAAATTTTCGTCAAGAAAATCAATTAGCTTTGTAATTGCTTCACTTTCAGAGAGAATTGTTTTTTTTGCGATAGCTAAAATATTTTCTTTTGTAATCAAAACAGGAATGTTAAAATTTGTGAATGTGAAAGAAATTCGTATCTTTATGATGCAAATTTATACAAAATACCATTAATATAAAGAATGAATTCAAACGAAATTGAAATACATATAGAATTAAAGAAGTATTTCGGCTTTAGCCAATTTAAGGGTTTGCAGGAACAAGTAATTACCAGTATTTTAAATAAAAAAAATACTTTTGTAATTATGCCTACAGGAGGAGGTAAATCTCTTTGTTATCAACTGCCAGCTTTAATTCAGGACGGAACAGCAATCGTTGTTTCTCCTCTAATTGCTTTAATGAAAAATCAGGTTGACGCTATTAGGAGTCTTTCCTCTGAAAATGGAATCGCTCATGTACTGAATTCATCTCTTACAAAAACCG
>CBFGNY010000103.1:0-15950 GCA_965650235.1 uncultured Flavobacterium sp.
CGAGTAGCCGTACAACCGTTGGCATCTGTTACTGTTACAGTATAATTTCCTGCAGCAAGTCCGGTTGCTGTTGCCGCTGTTCCACCCGAAGGAGACCATGAATAAGTATAACCTGGAGTTCCGCCTGAAGGAGAAACTGATGCGCTACCCGTGGTTCCACCGTTACAAGCCACGTTTGTCTGAGAACCAGTTGCAGTGCTAATTGCTGTTGGAGCCGTTAGAGTAATTCCTGAAACCGTACCCGTACAGCCATTAACATCGGTAATGATTACTGAATATGTTCCCGCTGCTAATCCTGTACGGTCTTCGGTAGTAATACCGCCGCCCCAGCTGAAAGTGTAAGGGCCAGTTCCTCCTGTTGGAGTCAAATTTATTGCTCCATTTGTACCGCTGTTGCATGAAACATTAGTCACTACTGTAGTTCCAGATACTGCTGCTGCAGGCTGATTTACTGCAATTCCAGAAACCGTACCCGTACATCCGTTAACATCGGTAATGATTACTGAATATGTTCCCGCTGCTAATCCCGTGCGGTCTTCGGTAGTGATGCCTCCGCCCCAGTTAAAA
This sequence comes from uncultured Flavobacterium sp., assembly GCA_965650235.1. Classification (GTDB taxonomy): domain Bacteria; phylum Bacteroidota; class Bacteroidia; order Flavobacteriales; family Flavobacteriaceae; genus Flavobacterium. The sequence continues at coordinate 568 of CBFGNY010000103.1, forward strand.
GTGTAAGGGCCTGTTCCGCCAGTTGGAGTCAGATTGATTGCTCCGTTTGTGCCGGCGTTGCAGGCAACATTGGTAACCACCGTAGTTCCAGATACAGCTGCTGCAGGCTGAGTTACAGTAATTCCTGAAACCGTAGCCGTACAGCCATTAGCATCGGTAATGATTACTGAATATGTTCCCGCTGCTAATCCTGTACGGTCTTCGGTAGTGATGCCTCCGCCCCAGTTAAAAGTGTAAGGGCCTGTTCCTCCGGTTGGTGTCAGATTGATTGCTCCGTTAGTTCCACCAAAACAAGACACATTTGTTACAACGGTTGTGCCACTTACTACGGCTGCCGGTTGAGTGATTGTATAAACTCTGGTTGCTGTACATAAAATATTATCTGTTACTGTTACAGTATATGTTCCTGCGGCTAAACCAGAAGCAGTTGCTCCTGTTCCGCCAGAAGGTGACCAAGAGTAGCTATATGGAGCAATTCCTCCAGAAGGAGTTACCGACGCCGAACCATTAGTGCCGCCAAAACAAGATACGCTTGTTTGTGAACCGGTTGCTGTACTGATAGAAGATACAGTCAAGGTTGCAGAATTTGAGTTAGTAAAACAAGAAATCGTTGGATTATAAGCAATGCATCTGTATAAGTAGCCATTCATTGCAACTGTTGCACCTGTAACTGTCAGTGTATTGGTTGTAACATTTGAATAAGGAGCAACATTTGTTAAATCTGTAAATCCACTACCCGTATCTACCTGCCACTGATAACCTGTTGCACCAGTTGCAGAACTTGGGAAAGTTGTGTTACTGCCTGCACAGATAGTTCTGTTTGGTGGGTTGCCGGTAATTACAGGCGGAACACAAGATGGCACTTCAAGTAATCTCAAGTTGTCTATTGCTACTTCTTCAGCTGAACCAGTCATTGACATATTCATATATAGCGTCAAAGTAGTTCCGGTTCCGCTAATATTTCCTATAAATTCTGTTAGAGTATTGGTTAGGGCTGTTGAAGCAGGATCTCCGTTTCCATCAAAATCTGTGTCAGGATATAAATTGCTTGCTGCATTGGCTAAAGGATAAAAACTTAATAAATTTTGAATTGATCCTCCGTCGATGCTATATTGGATAGACATATAGTCATTAACTCCAGTAGAAGATGCTGTTCCATTTTCATAGCCGTTACCAACAGTATTACCAGCAGCGAAAAGACCTTTCAATTTAATATTGGATTTTCCTGAAATATTAATACTCCAGGTTACCGTTTTCAAAACATTAGCCGTTGTAACTGCACTTCCGTTATCAGTATCTTCTCCAGCCCAAAACTTAGTCCCGTCAATCCCTGAATAAGAATACGTAGCACCTAAAACGGCTGCTCCTACGATGTCAACTCCTGCTGTATTGGTGCGGTTGAAAATTCGATTAACATTTGTTGAAAATGAAGAAGAGGTATTTCTGACTCCACTGGAAGGAGAGCCTGTATCCTCAAAGCTATCACTCCAGAAAGGCGATTGCGCGTACCCATTCAAATAAAAAAGGCATGCCATTATTAGTAAAGTAATTTTTTTCATGTGTACTAATTTTAAGGGTTATTATTTTCAAGTTTTCTCTTTATTGATTATAAGTTTCAATTGAAACAGGTTCCTATTGAATATCGTTGTAGGTTTAAGTGTTTTGGGGTAATTATTCCTTCATCAGTACTCATTATTTCTATTGCAATTTGTTTGTCATCCAAACAAGCAACATTTATACTGTTGTCTTTGTCTATAGAAATAATCATTCCCGGTGTTTTGGTGTTATGAGGTTTGTCAACTATTGAAGCAGCTATGATTTTTACTTGTTCTCCTTGAAAAGTTGCGTCAGCTCCTATGTTCCAAGGATTGCACGCATTAATTAGGGATGTTATTTCTTCTGCACCCATCCTTCTCCAATTGATATAAGTATCAGTAAAATCGGGTTTCTCAAAATAATAAGCTTCAGATTCTTCTTGTGGCTGATTAGGTATTTTACTTGCAAACTGTACCATATTAGCCATATTTAGAACCACATGAGCCATGCGATCACTTAATTTTACAGTGAGTTTCCCGTAATTTTCTTTATTTTCGATTTGAACAATATCATTAAATATAATATTACCCTGATCAAAAGTACTGCTCATTAAATGCGCACAAATTGCGGTTTGGGTTTCCTGATTTTTAAGTACTTCGAAAATAGGCATGGGCCCTCTATATTGAGGTAATGGCCCAGGATGGAAATTGATGAATTTGTCATGTCCATAAGACAAAACATCTTCAGGAATTAAGAAAGGAAAGGATATGGAAAAAATATAATCCGGCTGTATTTCATCTAACCAATCCCTCATTTCTTTTACGCTTTTCTTATTTGGAAAAGATTTAAAAGCCATCCCATTATCTTCTGATTCTCTTTCAATGGCGTCTATTATTAGATCACTTCCTCTGCCAATACCCACACCGCATAGAAATTTTTCATAGGCAAGTACCTGCAATGATTGGAATGCAAATTTGCCACCACATAATACGAGTATTTTTTTTTGCTTTTCCATTTTATATACATGTATAACTATTGTACCAGGCTGATGCGATATTGTCCAATTCAAGTTGAGTCATTATCTCAAATTCTTTAGCTGTATCGGATATCGCTTCACCTAATTTGACTTGGCATTTCCCATTATTAGTAGCTGTGATTTCTGCATTATATAATGGAGCTATTGAAGTATTAGTTTTGGCATGAAATTTAATTTTTCCTCTAGGACTGTCAAACTCATAAGAATGAAGTTGCTGTGATGTTAATAAGATATTGTTATTATTATCAGTTAAAAAATCTAATACTTTTAAAGCGATTTGAGCACTTTCCCAGCTTAACAGTGAAAATAGATTCGGTATTCTGCCAATAGATTCAATAGTTTCGATAAATAATGTATTTTCATCGTTTTCAATTGATTTTGACCATGCAGCAACTCCTTTGATTTTGGTGTTGGGATGTATTGCTTGTTCCAACATGGTTTCTTCAAAGCCAAAAGGAGATAAATAAATGGGTGTGTTTTTATTTATTGTCTCTTTTAGTTGTTCAAAATTCCATTGTACGAAGTCGCCACTAAATAATGTCAATAGCGCTGCATTATCAAATTCTTTTAAAAAGCTTTTAAGCGGGGTCATTGTAAATTCTTCTTTTCTATGACCGGTGGCATGGTTGAAGCAAATTTTCCCACCAGCATTTTCAAATCCTTTTGAAATACCGTAGGTTTGTAAATAACCGCCATCGTAATAACCTGTAACCATTCCTGCATTTTTATATCCGTCTTCTGCTGCTTGCTTTCCAGTAAGCCAGGCACCCAGGGAATTGTGAAGTGAATGATAAAAAATATTGGGGCAGGCAGACCATTCCTGTGGGAGATTTGCGCCGGCATCCAAGACAATCAGCATTTTATTAGCTGCCAGAAAAAGGGGACGCAATAATTGGGCTGTACGATGTCCTATGTAAGCAATTACTACTGAAACATTTTCTTCTAATAAAAGTTTTTCAGCACTTCGGTAACATTGCTGTTTATCAGCACCAAACCCAATGTTTTCTGTAACTATTTTAATGTCACTTCTGTTTAATTGTTTCAGTCTGGATCGCAGTCCCTCGTAAAGGTCAAAACCTATCGTGTGGTAGTAGGTTGAACGGACTAATAAAATTCCTATTGTCTGCATACATTTTATATGAATAAAAAAAGGAAATTTTCATTGCGAAAATTTCCTTTTACATTTTTTAATTTCTGCTAGGGAATATACCTTCCAATGCAATTGAGTAGTTGATTGTAAGATAAGGGTTTGTAATATTAATTGGTAACCCCGCACCGGTAATATCTGTTGTTCCGGAAATAGCTGCCGGAGCAAGAAATTTTCCTGATTCTGGTCCTTCAGAATATAAGGCTGTAGTATTATTTGCAGCTAAATAAGCACTCTCGGGAGTGTTAGAATCTGCAACCGCAGTATTTACAGCAATATTTGCCTTAACTGTATTTAATGTATGTACGTGTTCCGGCATATTCGAAGTAAGTATTGTAACACTGTTCGTTCCGGCTACCTGGCCCATTTGGTAAGGAGGAAGACCCGGTCCCTGTCCTTGTCCTATAGGCATACGTCCTTGTAAATCTGGTAGAGCGAATGTAGTTTGTCCATTTCCTCCATAGGTAGTCCCTAATAATGAAAAAAGAGCTGTATTTTGAGCTATTGATAAAATTTGGCCCTGGCAGGTTGAATAGCCTTTAGGAGCAAAGTAAAAACCGAAAATTTTAATTTCTCCGATAAATGGTTCTGTTGACATAGTTTTTAGTTATATAGTTAAAAAATAAATTATATGTTCTTTTGCCTTTTTATCTTTTCCCTGTTTGTTATAATCATTCGATCAGATAAATATTTAATTAATAGAATTAATTTCTTCAACTATCAAAAATATCTTTTTAGGGATTTCTTTAATAATAAAATGACACGGAAAGCCTTTTTTATGCTATGAGAGGGAAATTTCAGAATTACAAGTTTAATTCCTTAATTGATTAAATCAAATTTGAAACGGAAATCTCTGAATGATGGTTTTGGGAACATAATTTTTTTGGTTAATAGTTAGATAACAAAAATAAACCATAATAAAAATTTGTATATGCGTATTTATACGTGTTTTTTATATATTATGATATAAATATCTATATATCAGTTCGTTTTGAGCTAAAAGTGTTTAGATTAGCATTTTTACTTTAAAATGTTAATTTTTTAAAATAATTCATTAGTTTAGCTAAATAATAACTAAAACAAAATCTAATATGGCAGAAGAAAAATTTCCTGGACCTATCCAAATCCCATTAGCAGTCGCGAAGGAATGGCAAAAAAGACACGATGAAGATACTACTGTTGAAGATAGTAAAAGCAAAGTAAAGTCTTATTTAATACCAAGAGAAAGTTTAGAACTTGTATTGAAGCTTAATACTGATGCAGTTCGCGCCTATGTTGGTATTAATGATCAAAATGAAAAAACATTATTTTTTGTTGGAGCGAATCTCGACAATGAAACAGGTAAACATATTGATGTTTACGGTTCATCTGCAAAACAAGATGGAGAAATGACTAGTGTAGAGGTTGTTTATGATGGCTCACGTCCTAGCCCGCCTTATTGATTAAAATAAAATATTTTATAAGTGGATGATTTATTAATATATTCAGGTTATTTGGTATTACTAATTAACCTGATTTTATTTTTATACAGTTTTTTCCGGAAGGGAAAAGCTAATGTTTTTTTAATATCATATTTAGTTTTTTTGGTAATAATACAATCTCTTATTGAATGTTTATACCATCTTCACATAGGTAATTTATTACTAATAAATATTTTTTTTATTGGACAAATGATTCTATTAGGGTTGTTTTATGAGTCCATTTTTAAAATAAAAAAACAAAGAATATTTGCGAAATTTAGTCTCGCTGCTGCTTTATTGATTTTGATTATTCAGCTTTTAACTGATTCTGATCAATTTTTTAAATTTAATTTATTAGAAATTACTATTACTTCTTTAGTGATTATGATTTTAGCTTTAATTCATTTTTATAATATGCTTGTTAGTTACAAAGAGTACTATTATTTTACTATTGGTGTGATTTGTTATTTATTAAGTAGTACTGTCATATACCTGGTTGGTAATCTCACATCAGGTTTAAGCAATGATTTTAAATATCTTAGCTGGACATTTAATGCATTTTTAGTTCTTCTGTATTATCTTTTTATTTTATACGAATGGAAGATAAGTTTCTCGAAAAGAATTATAGAAAAAAAATAAATTTCTTTGTTATCATTACTATCCGTAACATTGGTAATAAAAAAGGATTCAGTTTAGATACAAGTGGTAAAAAACAAAATGCTGTTTTTCTGATTATGTGAATAAAATTTATTTTTATATAAACAAGAATCTCTATAAGGATGTAAGTCTTGATAGAGATTTTTTTGTTGCAATTATTTTGATGACATATGTGTAAATATAATATCTTTGGTTTTACTATTTATTCAGTAGTAAAAGAAATACCACAAAAGTTTATATGAATGCAAGTTCAATCCCGGAAAAAGAATTAGTTGCGATTATTTTATATATTTCGCTTTTTTTTATAATTGTATCTGTTGCTCTAATTGTATTTTTCTATTTTTCCAGAAAAAAAATTATTCAAAAAGAATTAGAAAAAAAAGATTTAATTCTTGCACATCAAAAAGAACAATTACGTGCTATTCTCATTACGCAAGAAGAAGAGCGTAAACGAATAGCTCAGGATTTGCACGATGATATTAGCTCAAAGCTAAATGTAGTTTCATTAAATAGTTATTTGCTTACTTCAGCAAACTTAACAGAAAAAGAAACAAAAGAAATTACGGGCAATATTATCAATATAACTGCAAAAGCATTAGATAATTCAAGAAAAATTGCTCATAATTTATTGCCTCCTGTTTTTGATAAATTTGGACTTCATGCTGGTGTAGAAGAATTATGTGAAGAATTTGAAAGTTGCAAATCTGTTAAAGTTTCTTATCAAAATAAAATTGATTTTAATGAAAATGAAAAAGACAAGCATTTACATGTTTTTAGAATTTTGCAAGAGTTGATGAATAACTCCTTACGTCATGGAAAGGCATCAGAACTTTCAATAATTTTTGATAAAGTTAACGGGGCTAATGGCTGTTTTTATAAGGATAATGGAGTAGGTTTTGATTCTGAAAATTTTCAAAATCAGAAAGGACTCGGAATGAAAAACATTGATAGCAGAATATCTTTTTTAAATGGAAATATCAATATAAAGTCTGATATCAATAAAGGTGTTGAAGTTTTTTTTACATTTTAACTAAATCATTGATTAGTTAATTAAAAACATTATAAATACTGTTGTTTTGATTATTTGTGATATAATTTTGTAATTTCGAATTTATAAAAGATTCAAATCCAAAGAAAATGAACGATCTTGCTATCAAAATAGTTTTAGTTGATGATGAAGTCTTATTTCGTAAAGGAATTTCTTTTTTGATTCAAAGAGAAAAAAACATTGAAGTCCTTTTTGAAGCATCAAATGGCGAGGAACTTATTTCAAGTTTGAATAATAACGAAACTAAGCCGGATATTATTATTATGGATTTGAAAATGCCTGTTTTAAATGGTGTTGAGGCAACTAAAGTTATTCGGAAATTTTTTCCTGAAATTAAAATCATTGCCTTAACCAGTTATGACACAAAGTCATTTGTAATAAATATGATTCAGGTAGGTGCGGTTGCTTATTTAGTAAAAAATACTACTCCAAAGGATTTAATCAATACAATTAATGAGGTCGCAAAGAAAGGTTTTTTTTATAATGAAACTATATTAAAAACAATACAAGACACTATTTTACCTTCCAAAAACTCAAAAATCAATTTAGAATCAGGTTTTCTTTCCCCACGCGAAATAGAAATACTTCAACTTATCTGTAACCAAAAAACAACTGCTGAAATTGCCGAGGAACTTTTTCTGAGTCCCAGAACAGTAGAAGGACACAGAAATAATTTATTACTTAAAACCGAATCAAGAAATATTGCCGGATTAGTAGTGTATGCTATTCAAAATGAAATTGCAGTTTTAACTCTGTAATTTTAACTGGTCAGGAATTGGATAGAAAGTACATAATATGAAATAATGACAATTGCTAATATACAAAGAGCTATTTTTTGTAATAGATTTAATTGTTTCGATTCTTTATTAGTTTCATTGACTTTCATTTTTTGAAATTTATTATTAGATTTTCAAATTTAATCAGAATATTTCTTTATTTTGTAGGTATTTATACCTGTTTTTTTAACATGGTTTTAAATAGTATAATGATTTATTACAATCATAAAATCAGTCTTTCTACCATGGTTTTTTAATGCTTACTTTATACCTTTACAGTAAATAGTTAATCAAATGAAACAAAGTTTATATATAGTATTGTTTTTAATGTCATTATCCGTAAAGGCTTCGTTTATAATTCTTCCTATGGATGAAACTACACAGCAAAATCATCTTAAAGCTTATGGAATTACCTATTGGTGTTTGAGTAAAGATTATAAAGCTAGTTGGCTTTTAAATTATCGAGGAGGTTCATTTTTATTGCCTGATGCCGATGAAATTCGTAAGGAATGTAAAATCCGTGGAGTGAGTTTTGAAATTCTTTCAGATGGCGAAGCAAATTCAATTTTAGATGAAATCTCAAGTCCATCACAAAATATGGAATCTGTTGTTCTTGAAAAAGCACCTAAAATTGCAGTGTATACACCAAAAGGGAAACAGCCTTGGGATGATGCTGTAACACTGGTTTTAACATATGCTGAAATACCTTTTACACCAATTTATGATGAAGAAGTTTTAAGCGATCAGTTATTACTTTATGATTGGCTGCATCTCCATCATGAGGATTTTACCGGACAATATGGTAAATTTTATGCTGCTTATAAAAACACACCCTGGTACATTGAACAAAAAAAGGAGGCTGAAACTTTAGCAGCGAAATTAGGGTATGCTAAAGTGTCTCAGGAAAAAGGAGCCGTAGCAAAAAAAATCAGGGACTTTGTTATTGGCGGTGGATTTATGTTTGCTATGTGCTCTGCAACGGATAGTTTTGATATTGCTTTGTCAGCTGACGGAGTTGATATATGTGAAACTATGTTTGATGGCGATCCAAGCGAATCGAATTATCAATCAAAACTAAATTATGGAAGTTCATTTGCGTTTAAGGGCTTTTCACTCGAAAGAAGGCCTGAACAATATGAATTCTCAGATATTGACATGACTTTAAAACGAAGAATTCCTCCCGATAAAGATTATTTTTCATTAATGGAGTTTTCAGCAAAATGGGATCCAATACCAAGTATGTTGTGTCAAAATCATACCCAATTGGTAAAAGGTTTTATGGGACAAACCACCTCTTTTGATGCAACTTTAATTAAATCGAATATATTAATAATGGGAACTTGCGAATTAAATGGAGAAGCACGTTATATACATGGCGAAAAAGGAAAAGGAATGTTTACCTTTTTTGGAGGGCATGATCCAGAGGATTTTCAACATCAGGTAGGTGATCCGCCAACAGTTTTGGATTTGCATCCTAACTCTCCAGGCTATCGATTGATTCTAAACAATGTTTTGTTTCCGGCCGCTAAAAAGAAAAAATTAAAAACGTAATTATAAACAACAAGCCCTCTAATTTAGAGGGCTTGTTGTTTTAAAATCTATGTGTAATAAATCTATACAGCCCTCAATCCTGTCGTAATAGCAAACCTATTCCATGAATTGATAGTAATAATGGCAAGGATAATTTCAGCGAGATACTTTTCATCAAACAAGTTGGCTGCATTTTGATAAACTTCTTCAGATACATGTTTGCTGATCAAAGTTACTTCTTCGGTTAAAGCCAAAATTGCTTTTTCTTCTTCAGTGTATATATCAGCTTCACGCCAAGCGCTTATAAGATAAATACGCTGCTCAGTTTCTCCATATTTTCTCGCATCTGCAGTGTGCATATTGATACAGAAAGCACAACCATTTATTTGAGAAGCACGAATTTTAATAAGTTCTTTATGTGTTTGAGTCAATGAGGTTTTAGAAATATAACCTTCTAAATTCATAAGGGCCTGATAAGCTTCAGGAGCAACTGTTGGGATAACGATTCTTGGTTTCATTTTACTTGTTTTTAAAGTTGAAACAAAGTTCAGATAATCATATTTTATAAATCTTGAACTACTTCAAGAAATAAGCATTATACTTTTCCTGCTCTTATTTTACTCATAAACTCTGCAGAGAAATCAAGATAGGAGGCAAGCATGTATTGAGGAACACGCTGAACGAATTCTGGATTCTGACTACTAAAATAGTGATATCTTTCCTCAGCCGACATCGTAAATAAAAATTTGATACGCATTTGTGCGGCGCCAAAAGTTTTTTGGGAAACAATTCTAAAATAACGCTCTAATTTTGGAATTTTAATTAATAAAGATTCAAGAACAGGCTTTTGTATTGCAATCACATCACAATTCTCAATAGCCTGAATATAAAAGTTTGAAGGTACCTCATTATGATAACTTAAGTAATCAGTTATCCACCAGTTCTCAATAGCAAATTGAAGCGTTTGTTCTGTTCCTTTCGAATTAATTATATATTGCCTGAAACAACCTTTGGTCACAAAATACATCGTGTTACAAATTTGGCCTTCTTGTAATACGTTCTCCTTTTTTTTTATTTTGGAAATGTCTAAACTGGATTCTAAAATATTGATATCTTTTTGTTCTAGGTTAACGAATTTCTGGATATGGGCAAAAAGAGCTGAGTGCATTTTATTCAAATATTAAGGGTCTATAAATGTATTTACTAAAATTGATTGTTAAATATCGAAAGTGAATAGTTCATTATCTAATTATAGAAATTCATTTCAAAAGAACTATTTATTTTTATTCCGCTCGCAACAGCTGCGTTCCAGTTCGCATTTTCGATATAATTACGTAATTGAGTTATGATATCATTTTCAAACTTTTGATTTTCTATATTAGGAAATTTTATATCTATCACAATATTTGTAACGCTATTGTCTCTCTTTATTATAAATTTCGTTTTTGCGAAAAAATCTCTTTTATTTTTACTCTTCACGAATCCATTAGAAAACTTAAAGTTCGATATAAAATCTTTTAAAATTTCATTTTTTTGATTAAGAAATTCATTTGCTTTTGGATAGATTAAGCAATAGTCATCAACTTCGTCTGGATATTCAAATTCATCATTTATTCTACTCATTACATATAGACTATCTGCTGTTTTTTCTATATTTTTTGTAAAGTTTGCTCCGTATTTTATATTCAGTAGTTCATTTGATGCTTTATAATAACAATTAGTTTTTATTTGATAGCTGTCATTGTTTGTTTTTATCCAATATGAATCATCATCTGTCTCTGGTGACGTTAAAAATTGTATTCCTTTTTTCTTGAGCAATTCGGTTAAAAACGGAAAAGACCTATTATAATCTTTGTCAATATATCCATTAGGCATAATGTTATAATAGACTTCTTTTGATTTAAAATCTTTTTTTGCTCTGTCAATTTCAGAAATGCAGTTATTGTCTCGTTTATCAACCATACCAATTATTGCATTGACAGGTTTTTTGTCAATCTTATTTTGTTGTGCTACGATTGTTAAATTATAGAATATAAACAAAAAGGGAATAATTTTCATAGTACAAATTTATATTTTCTATAGTTATGTAGAATTAAAAACAGCTATAAAAGCAAAAACCATCCGCGTTAACGAATGGTTTTTTCTATGATAAGTAAGTAATATAAATTGAGTTTATAAAACGTTTATTTTACTTTATTAAGTATTGCTTTGAAAGCTTCAGGGTGGTTCATAGCTAAATCTGCAAGAACTTTACGGTTCAATTCGATTCCGTTAGCTTTAACTTTACCCATGAATTGAGAATAAGACATTCCTTCCAATCTGGCTCCAGCGTTGATACGTTGAATCCATAATGCACGGAAGTTTCTTTTGTTTTGTTTTCTATCGCGGTAAGCGTAGCACATTGCTTTCTCTACTGCATTCTTAGCAACTGTCCAAACGTTTTTACGTCTGCCAAAGAAACCTTTGGCTTGCTTCATTATTTTTTTTCTTCTTGCTCTTTTAGCAACTGAATTTACCGATCTTGGCATAATTTTAATGTGTTTTTGTAGCAGGCGTCCTGAATTGAATCAAAGGAACTTAAAAGCCATACTCCAAGGTTATATAAATAATTTTTTAACCTAAAGAATAAATAGGAGTTGTTGGTTGTTAGTTTTTAGTTGTAGGTATTAATCCATCAACTATCAACAGTCAACTATCAACAATTATATAATTCTTAATTGTTGTTTAATGCTTTTCATATCTGTAGAGTGAACTAGCGCTGAGTGTGTCAAAGCTAATTTACGTTTTTTAGATTTTTTAGTCAAGATGTGACTTTTAAAAGCATGCTTTCTTTTAATCTTTCCAGAACCAGTAACTTTGAAACGTTTCTTGGCGCTAGATTTTGTTTTCATTTTAGGCATTTTTCCTAGTGTTTTAATTTATTCTTACTTACTTATATCTTAGTCCGAAGTTGAAATGTTTAAGGTCAAAAGCCATTTTATGACTTTCGACTTAAGACTTGCAACTTTAAGACTTATTTCTTTTTCTTCGGAGCAATGAACATAATCATTCTCTTTCCTTCCAAAACTGGCATAGCTTCCACTTTACCATGTTCTTCTAAATCTGTAGCCAAACGTAGTAATAAAATCTGTCCCTGATCTTTATAGATGATTGAACGTCCTTTAAAGAATACAAATGCTTTTAATTTAGCGCCTTCTTTCAGGAACTTTTCAGCATTCTTTCTTTTAAATTCATAATCATGCTCATCTGTCTGAGGACCAAAACGAATTTCTTTTACTACAACTTGCGTAGACTTAGCTTTTAAAACCTTGTCACGTTTCTTTTGTTCGTAAACAAATTTCTTGTAATCCATGATTTTACAAACCGGCGGCTCAGCGTTTGGCGAGATTTCAACCAAATCCAATTCGAATTGATCTGCTAAACGTAAAGCTTCAGCAAGCTTAAATACACCTGGTTCGATGTTCTCGCCTACTAATCTTACTTCCTGTACACCACGAATATTATTGTTTATTCTGTGTGCATCCTTTTTTTCTACTCGAGGTTGATAACCTCTGTTGCTTCTTATTGCTATGACTTTATAATTTAAGTTAAACTGTAAAAACTTTTAATGTCTTTTTTATTTCTTCGTTAACAATTCTGACAAATTCTTCTATTGTAACTGTAATATTCCCTTTTCCTTCCTGACCATGACGACGAATAGAAATTGTTCCATTTTTCTCTTCCTCCTCACCAACAATCAGCATAAATGGTATTTTTTGCATTTCTGCATCTCTAATTTTCTTACCAATTGTCTCGCTTCTGTTGTCAATTAGGGCGCGAATTTCGTGATTTTCTAGCAAATCTAAAACTTTTTTAGCATAAATTTCGTATTTCTCGCTCAAAGACAAGATTATAGCCTGCTCAGGCATTAGCCAAAGTGGGAAATTTCCCGCTGTGTGTTCTAGTAAAATTGCAATAAATCGTTCCATCGATCCAAAAGGAGCTCTATGAATCATGACAGGGCGATGTAATTCATTATCAGCCCCTTTGTATGTTAGTTCAAAACGCTCAGGCAAGTTGTAATCAACCTGAATTGTGCCTAATTGCCATTGTCTTCCTAAGGCATCTTTAACCATAAAATCAAGCTTCGGGCCATAAAAAGCAGCCTCGCCATATTCTACCACGGTATTCAATCCTTTGTCAGCTGCAGCATTGATAATTGCATTTTCTGCTTTCTCCCAATTTTCATCTGATCCAATATATTTTTCCCTGTTTTCCTGATCTCTTAACGAAATCTGAGCTGTAAAGTTTTCAAAACCTAACGAACCAAATACATAAAGTACAAGATCAATTACTTTTTTGAACTCTTCATCTAATTGTTCCGGAGTACAGAAAATATGGGCGTCATCCTGAGTAAACCCTCTTACACGAGTTAAACCATGTAATTCTCCAGATTGCTCGTATCTATATACAGTACCAAATTCAGCATAGCGCTTTGGTAAATCTTTGTATGACCAAGGTCTTACATTATATATTTCACAGTGGTGAGGACAGTTCATCGGTTTCAACAAAAACTCTTCACCTTCAGCAGGAGTATTGATTGGCTGGAAACTATCAGCACCATATTTAGCATAGTGACCAGAGGTTACATAAAGTTCTTTCTGTCCAATATGTGGAGTAACCACCTGCTCGTATCCGGCTTTCTTTTGAGCTTTCTTTAAAAATTGCTCTAAACGGTCTCTAAGGGCAGCACCTTTTGGTAACCATAAAGGTAAACCTTGTCCGACTTTCTGTGAGAAAGCAAACAATTCAAGTTCTTTACCTAATTTACGGTGATCACGACGTTTCGCCTCCTCAAGAAGTTCAAGATATTCAGTTAAATCTTTTTGTTTAGGAAAAGATGTCCCGTAAACACGAGTTAACTGCTTATTTTTCTCATCACCTCTCCAGTAAGCACCGGCAACACTCATAATTTTAAAGGCTTTGATGATTCCGGTATTCGGAATATGTCCACCACGACATAAATCAGTAAAAGTAGCATGATCACAAAAAGTAATAGTGCCGTCTTCAAGATTCGAAATCAGTTCAGTCTTGTAAACGTTGTCTTTATACATCTCTAGCGCTTCAGCTTTAGAAACAGGGCGCATTTTAAATTCATGTTTTTCTCTTGAAATCTCTAAAACGCGATCTTCAATCTTTTTAAAGTCAGCATCAGTGATTTTTTCTCCTTCAAAATCTACGTCATAATAAAATCCATTTGCAATTGCAGGTCCCAATGTTAACTTGGCTCCGGGATAAAACTCCTCTAGAGCCTGAGCCATCACGTGCGAAGTCGAATGCCAGAAAGCTTTCTTTCCCGCATCATCATTCCAGGTATATAAAACAAGACTACCGTCGGTCGTCAATGGAGTTTCGGTTTCTATTGTTGTACCATTAAAGGCTGCAGAAATCACGTTTCTTGCAAATCCTTCACTAATGCTTTTAGCAACCTCCATCGGAGTTACGCCAGAAGCGAACTCTCTAATCGACCCATCGGGTAAAGTAATCTTAATCATTGTTTATAATTTTGTGAATGCAAATATAGCGCATTACTAAAATACATACAATATATAATGTGCAAGTTTCTACTATAATATATAAGAGTAGTTTTAGAATGTGTTTGTAAGTAGTGGTACATTATATATGATTGTATAATCTTCAGGAGCTTTCTCCCGCTATGCACTTCAATCTTTTTCTTTTTAAAGGAAAAAGCAAAAGGATTTTTGTTTCTATCGGGGCTAGGGCAGTAGTTTGTCAAAAGAAGTCCTTCTTATATATATATAGTATAGAGATACTCTTAGAGACATTTCTAGAAACAGTAAAAGCGTGTAAAACGCATTTTAGCGTTTTCTTAGACCCAATTCTGAATAAAAACCCAGAAAAGCAGACATATTGAATATATTGCAGAGTTTTCAGAAAAGGCTCGATTGTGGTGTAAAGTCTGTAAAATGGGAATATCGGAGTTTATTATAATTAGGATAAATCCAAACACTACGGAAAATTCCTAGAAACGGCAAAAAGAGATAAACTGTAAGTTTGCTGTTATCAGAAGGTTAAGAAAAAGTTTTAAAAAAGGTGGAAAAAATATAATAAAAAGTGTTGCAAATGTAAATAAAGGTGGTACTTTTGCACCCGCAACAGCGACAAACGTTCTAAGAAATACTGACAAGCAAAC
>CBFGNY010000104.1:0-15899 GCA_965650235.1 uncultured Flavobacterium sp.
AAATCAGAGAATTTAATACTGTTCCGCAAAAGGGAGTTGTTAAAAATTTATTGAAGCAAAGAATTTTAGAAAGCATTTTGGAAATTGAACTGGATCAGCATACTTACGGATATGTAAAAGGCATAAAACCAATTATGAACCTGGCAAATAAACAAATAAAAGAGTTAAAAAGAATTTCGAGTTTCAGCGTTGTTGATTTATTTTCAGGTGTTGGTTTAGCAGGCAGGAATTATTTTCCAAGATTAATTAAAGAAAAGTATTCCTTGTCCTTTGTAAATAATCATACAATCAAAACAAGTTAGCTAATAAGCCCGATATATAAAAAAAACAGCTATTATTAATAGCTGTTTTTTTTATTTTGAATTTGTCGTTGAAGGGTTTGATGAGTTCTTTTAAATTCCAATCATATACTTATGTAATTATGTAATGATTAATGCGGATTATGATTCTTTTTCATAATAGATAAGAAAATAGACCATTATCAAATTTAAGAACAGCGAGATACTATTGGTAATAATAATGGGAAAATCATTTTTTAAAATCCCGTATACTATCCATAAAGCAATTCCAGACGTCAGGACACTAAAGGTAAGCAGGGAAATTTGTTTTACCTTTTTTGTTTTCCACACCTTTATTATTTGCGGAATAACTGAAACGGTAACGCAAATCCCTGCTAACAAACCAACAATATCAATAAAATTCATAGTGTTTATTTTAAATTTTATCCTCCTATAAGTTCGCCTCCGTTTATGTGAATAAATTGTCCCGTAATGTAGCTGCTGTCTTCGGATGCTAAAAAGACGTAAGCAGGACCAACTTCTGACGGCTGACCGGCTCTTGCCATTGGAGTATCTTTTCCAAAATCTGAGACTTTATCGAATGTTGCCACAATCAGCGGTGTCCAGATTGGTCCCGGAGCAACTCCGTTGACCCTGATTTGTTTTTTGGCCAGCATACTTGATAATGATCTGGTAAAGCTTAAAATGGCACCTTTTGTACTTGAATAATCAAGCAGGTGTTCACTTCCGCGATATGCGGTAACAGAACTTGTATTGATGATACTGTCACCTTCTTTTAAATGTGGCAAAGCAGCTTTAGTAATATAGAAGTACGGGTAAATATTAGTCTCAAACGTTTCATGTAGCTGGGCAGTAGTAATGTTTTCGAGTTCATTCTCAGGAAACTGAACAGCAGCATTGTTGACAATTATATTTATTTTTTTAAATGTTTTGATGCAGCTCTTTACAGCATTCTGGCAAAATTTCTCGTCTTTTAAGTCACCACTTATCAAAAGGCATTGCTGACCTTCCTTTTCAATGAGCTCTTTGGTTATCTGGGCATCTTTATCTTCTTTCAGGTAAACGATGGCAACATCGGCGCCTTCTCTTGCAAAATGTACCGCAGCACTTCGGCCAATACCGCTGTCACCTCCGGTTATAAAAGCAACTTTGCCTAAAAGCTTTCCGCTTCCGGTATAATTTTCCTTAATGATTTCAGGCTCAGGGTTCATTAAATGCTCGTTACCAGGCAGGTTTTGTTTTTGTTCCGGGAATGTTTCTTTTTTCTTCATGACTTCTCAATTTAAAATGAATTATCCTCTAAAATAATTCGATTTGTAAATAAAGTTTGACTTCAATAAATTAAAGATTGTCGCAAAAAATTAATTCAACTCCATATGGGAATTATGTAAGTAATTAAATTATGTTAATAAGGGAGAATTATATTTTTTTTATAAATTTGAAAGTTTGTTAAGTACGTATTTAAAAGAAAATTATCAAAAACAATTGTAAATTATAACGCTTTAGCCCACAAATAGATGATATTAATCGTAGACGATATAAGGGCAAATATAATTGCCTTAAAAAAAACATTGGAATTACATAATATCGATGTAGATACTGCAGAATCAGGCGAAGAGGCATTAAAAAAAATTTTACAGACAAATTATTGCCTTATTATCATGGATGTTCAGATGCCTGGTCTGGATGGTTTTGAAGTTGTGAAAATCCTTTCCGGCAATAAAAAAACAAAAGACATTCCTGTTATTTTCCTTTCGGCACTTAATATTGAAAAAAAATATATTTTTAAAGGATATGAAACCGGAGCGGTAGAATATATTACCAAACCCGTTGATACTGATTTGCTGATTTTAAAAGTAAAAACCTTCCTAAAGATTTACGAACAGCAGAATCAGCTAAAAGAAATGAAGGACCTGCTTTCGAAAGAAATTAAAATACGAAAAGAAGCACAGGATAACCTGGAAGTTAAAATCTCAGAAAGAACCAAAGAATTAGTCTTGAAGAATGAAGAACTGGAACTTAAAAATCATGAGTTGCAACAGTTTGCATGGGTAGTTTCGCATGACTTGAATGAACCTATAAGAAAAATCCAGATTTTTATTAAAATAATCAAAGATCTTTATCTGGCTAAAGATGACAAAGCTGTCGACTACGTAAACCGGACTATTAAATCGGCAGAAAGAATGCAGACTCTGATTACAGATTTGCTTGCCTATTCGAGATTGTCATCAAAAGTACAGCCCGAAAAAACGGATCTGAATGAAGTTTTGCAAGAAGTTCTCTCTGATTTTGATTATCTGATCGAGCGTAAAAATGCCACAATAAAAACAAACGTACTGCCAACTATTGACAGTATTCCAAGTCAGTTACGACAGGTTTTTCAAAATTTAATTGGAAACGCACTTAAGTTTTCAAACAATACCGAAAATCCTTTGATAGAAATAACTTCTGAATTGATTGAAACCAAAGATTTTGATGGAAAACCTTCTCCCGAAGGAAAGTATTGCCGAATCATTGTCAAGGATAACGGAATTGGTTTTGACGAAATTTACCTGGATCGTATTTTTATCATTTTTCAGAGTCTCAATGATCGCCAAAGTTATGAAGGAACAGGAATTGGGCTGGCGATTGCAAAAAAAATAATCGAAAAACATAACGGATTGATTACCGCAAAAAGTAAAATAGGCCAAGGGGCAAGTTTTATTATAGTTTTACCTTTAGAATATCAGGAAATAAAATAAGTATATGCAAAACAACAACTTTAAAAGAAATTTATTAATTAGTTCACTTGCATCATTATTAATACTAATGATCAGTTCAACAGCCTCTTTTTTAAGTATCCGAAATTTATTGGCAAGTAATAATCTGGTCAACCATACCCAGGAAGTGATTTATAACTTAAATGAAGCTTCTTCTGTAATTACTGATGCACAAACCAGTATGCGTGGGTACTTAATTACGGGTGACGAAAATTTTCTTGCACAATATAATGATGCCGAAGCACTCTCAAATACATTTTTTGATAAGCTGGAAAACTTAACTGTAGATAATCCTGTACAGCAAAAGAACCTGCAGGAATTAAAATCAATGCGAGATGTTTTTTTAAAATACATGAATAATCAGATTGTTAAAAAAAGATTAGATAAAGAAGCTACTGCCTTTGACCTCAATGAAGGGAAAAAGATGATGGATCAATTAAGGGGCTATTTTAAACGTATTGAAAATGCAGAACAGGAACTTTTGAATATACGTAATGGCAAATCTGAAAAATATGGTAATTATAGTTTCGTTTTAATCGTTACTGCATTTGCAATTTCGTTTATAATCACAATTATATTTTTATCAAGAATTTTAAAAGATTATAATGAACGCATAATACTTCAGGACGAATTAGAAAGAAAAGACAGAGAAACTGCTGAAAGAATTAAAGCAATAAGTACCATTGCCAGCAATATATCAAGCGGTAATTACGACATTCGCGTAGATGACACTAAATCTGATGCGCTTGGTAGTGTTGGAGAGTCGTTGAACAGCATGGGAATTTCTTTAAAAAAATCTTTTGATTTATTGTCACAAAAAGAATGGCTGCAAACCGGAATTGCACAACTAAATAATGTGATGATTGGGGATAAGGAACTCGAAAAACTCTCTAAAGACGTCATTGAATTTTTATGCCAATATACCAAAAGCAGTGCGGGGGTAATCTATGCAGTTGATGGCGATGAACTTTATGCAATTTCAGGCTACAGCTATCTTCCTAATAAAAACAGGGAGCATATTAAAAAGGGAGAGGGCTTAATTGGGCAATGTGTAGTTTCCAGAAAAATACTTGAATTGAAATCTTTTTCAGAAAGAGACGTTCAGATTACTTATGCCTTAGGAGAAATAAAACCCAAACACATAGTTGCTGTACCTTTAATCGATACTAAAATTGAAGGTGCTTTTGAATTAGCAAGTGTACATGAGTATACTGAAATTGATTTAGAATTTTTACAGACAGTTTCTAATAATATTGCCATTGCCATAAAATCAACTAAAAACAGAAAAAGAGTTTTTGAACTATTGGAAGAAACCCAGGCGCAATCTGAAGAATTACAAATTCAGCATAGCGAATTGGAGTCTATTAATGCAGAGTTGGAAGCTCAGACTGAAAAGCTTCAGGCTTCAGAAGAAGAGTTGAGAGTACAGCAGGAAGAATTGGAACAAACCAACGAAGAACTGTCTGAACGCAGTGTTTTACTGGAAGAAAGAAATACAGAGATTCAAAAAAAATCAGAAGCCCTGGAGCTTACAACACGTTATAAGTCAGAGTTTTTGGCCAATATGTCGCATGAGTTACGAACACCTTTAAATTCTATTTTGCTGTTAAGCAGATTATTGTCTGAAAACAATAATCAAAGTATGAATACCGAAGAAATTGAGTTCGCAAAAGTTATCCAGAGTTCCGGTAATAGTTTGTTAGGCTTAATTGATGAGATTCTTGATTTGTCTAAAATTGAAGCCGGTAAAATGGAACTTGAATTTTTGGATGTCTCGACTAAAGAAATTACAGATAATATATCTAATTTATTTTCGATGGTTGCAAAAGAGAAAAAAATTGATTTTCAGATTATTTCCAAAGATGCGCCTGTAATAATTAAAACAGATAAAATGCGTCTGGAGCAAATTCTTAAAAATCTAATATCTAATGCTATTAAATTTACAGAAAAAGGATCTGTAAGTTTAGAAATTAAGATAAACGATGATGATGATAAAATAATTTGTTTTATTGTAAAAGATACTGGAATTGGAATTCCGTTGGATAAACAGCCTTTAATTTTTGAAGCTTTCCAGCAGGCAGATGGTTCAACCAAAAGAAAATATGGAGGTACAGGTTTAGGTTTGTCAATAAGCAGGGAACTGGCAAGATTACTTAAAGGAGAAATAATTTTGCATAGTACTGTGGATGAAGGAAGTACTTTTACTTTATGCCTGCCTGTTTTTGGCTCAGCTCTAAAAAAAGTTACTGTCGAAAAAATGCCTCCAATAGAAATTGAACACATTGAAACAGTTGAAGCCGAAAACAAAAAAAAATACATCAGTACTATTATTCCAGATGAAATTGAAGATGACAGGCATTCAATTTCAGAAGATGATAAAGTTATCCTGATTGTTGAAGATGATATTAATTTTGCCAGATCTTTACTGGCATTTAGCAGAAAAAAAGGATATAAGGGAGTCGTAGCCGTAAGAGGCGATTATGCCTTAAATTTTGCATTAATGTACAAGCCAATAGGCGTTTTATTAGATATAGAACTTCCTGTGAAAAGTGGCTGGGAAATTTTGGAAGAGCTTAAAAACAATTCGCAAACTAAACATATTCCAGTACATATTATGTCTTCTCATAAGCTCAAACAGGAGAGTTTGTTAAAAGGAGCCGTTGATTTTCTAGATAAACCGGTAGCATTTGACAAAATTCCGGACGTTTTTATGAGAATAGAACATATCATTAACAAAGAAGCACAAAAAGTTTTGATTATTGAGGATAATCCTAAACATGCCAAAGCACTCGCTTACTTTTTAGAAAGCTATAATATCAATTCTGAAATAAAAAGCGAAGTTTCTGAAGGATTAAAGGCACTCAATAAAGCCCAGGTAGATTGTGTAATTTTAGATATGGGAATCCCTGACAAACAGGCTTACGAAATTCTGGATGGTGTTAAGAAAAGCCCGGGATTAGAAAATCTTCCTGTAATTGTATTTACCGGAAAAAGTCTATCGCTTAAAGAGGAAATAAAAATTAAAAAATATGCAGATTCTATAATTGTTAAAACAGCACATTCTTATCAGAGGATGCTGGATGAGGTATCCCTTTTCCTGCATTTGGTTGAAGAAAACAAAGGTTTTGATGGTAAAAAAGAAAACTATAAAAAACTGAATCTACTAAATAATATTTTATTTGACAAAACGGTTTTAATTGTCGATGATGACGTTCGTAATATTTACTCCCTTACAAAAGCCCTGGAAGTATTCAAAATGAATGTGATTACAGCATTTGATGGTAAGGAGGCCATAAAAATGCTCGAGGAAAACCCAAACACAGATATTGTTTTACTGGATATGATGATGCCTAATATGGATGGTTATGAAACGGCAGAGAAAATACGAAGTAATCCAAAACACCTAACTTTGCCGTTAATTGCGGTTACAGCAAAAGCAATGACTGGTGATCGTGAAAAATGTATCAGGGCCGGTGCTTCAGATTATATCACCAAACCTGTTGACATTGATCAGCTGTTGTCGCTGTTGCGTGTGTGGTTATATGATAAAGTTTAATTGAAAAGTAGTAAAAAATGAATAAAAAGCGACTTTTAATTATAGACGATGATTCCAGAAATATCTTTGCTCTTGAAAACACGCTACGTGCTAAATCATTTGATTGTTTATCATGTTTGAGTGCTGAGGAGGCTTTGAATATATTAAATTCTGATGAAAATATTGATGCAGTTTTAATTGATATGATGATGCCGGAAATGGACGGTTATGAAGCCATCCCTTTAATAAAAAAACTCCCTCAACACCAATCAACTTTTGTTATAGCAGTCACGGCTCAGGCAATGACCGGGGATAAAGAAAAATGTTTGGAGGCTGGTGCAGATGATTATATTTCTAAACCGGTTGATGTAGATAAATTGCTTTTGATTTTAAGCAGAATTTAAAATTGTTATGATAGAAGATATCGAATTGGAAACCCTTATTAATGAAGTATATGAATATTATGGTTTTGATTTTGGTAGTTATTCAAGAGCATCCTTAAAGAGACGTGTAAACAGAATATATCAATTGGATGGATTTACTCATTTTTATGAATTTTTATCAAAAGTGAGATATGATCCTGATTATTACAAACATGTTGTTGATGAAATTACTGTGAATGTTACCGAAATGTTTCGGGATCCTTCTTTTTATACTGTAATTCGAAATCAAATCCTTCCATTATTAGGTACGAAACCTTTTATTCGCTTATGGCATGCAGGATGTTCCACAGGTGAAGAAGTGTATTCTATGGCTATTTTATTAAAGGAAGCAGGTATACTGCATAAATCTTTAATTTATGCTACAGATATAAATGCAACAGTTCTGGAAACTGCCAAAAAAGGAATTTTTCCATTGAGAATGATGAAGGAGTATTCTGAAAATTACAGGGATTCCGGAGGAAAAGAAGATTTTTCAAATTACTATACAGCGAATTATGGTATGGCAAAATTTAACGAAGAACTATCTCAAAAAATGGTTTTTTCTCAGCATAATTTAGTTTCTGATACCTCCTTTAATGAATTCGATGTGATTTTTTGCCGAAATGTTCTGATCTATTTTGACAATGATCTGCAAAAAAGAGCCATCAATCTATTTGATGAAAGCCTGGCTATTTTAGGATTTTTGGCTTTAGGAACAAAAGAAACCATAAAATATTCAATATCTCAAAGTAAATACAGACAATTAGATAGGGAAAAAATATGGAGAAAGATCAAATAAACCCCGATTTTAAAGTAGTAATTATAGGCGGTTCTGCAGGAAGTTTAAATGTGCTAATGCAGATTTTACCTCATTTGCATGTAATTAAATCTTTTGCTATCGTACTTGTTGTACATCGAAAAAGTACTGATGAACAGACTTTAGAAGAGCTTATTACATTAAAATCTATCATCAAGGTAAAAACGGTTGAAGACAAAACGCCTTTGTTGCCGGGATTTATTTTTGTTGCCCCATCCAACTACCATTTATTATTTGAAAAAAATAATACGCTGTCCCTTGACACTTCAGAAAAAGTAAATTACAGCAGGCCAAGTATTGATGTATCTTTTGAGTCGGCTGCAGAGGTATATAAAAATCAATTAATTGGAATCTTATTGTCCGGATCCAATTCTGATGGTACCCAGGGTTTAAAAGCTATTCAAAAGGAAGGCGGAACCATTATCGTTCAGGATCCGGAATCTGCCGAGATGGCTTTTATGCCTTATAATGCCATACAAAACACGACACCTGATTTTGTCTTAAACATCCAGGAAATATTAAACTTTATACTTTCAATAGATAATTAATTTTTTAAGAACTCTATTACGCAATTTCATTTATATAATTTTAGCTTTTTTATATATTTACGATGCAGAAGCATTAATTTGCAATCGTTTTAGGGAAAAGTAATTTATAAGCTATTAATGAATTTACCTGTTTATGTTCTAGGTACCGGACTTTCACACAACGGATCGGCTGTTTTACTAAAAGACGGACGTGTTTGTGTAGGCATTGAAAAAGAGCGGTTAAGCCGAATTAAACATGATGGAGGTAATGATAATCTGGCGATTCAGTATTGTCTGGATGCAGAAGGAATTGAATTAAAAGATATTTCTCTTGTGGTGCAGTGCGCCAATTTTGATATTCCAGATCGTAATAAATATAAAGGCACAAGACTTTTTGCAGATGCAAATGATTTAAAAATTATTGATATTTCCCATCATTTAGCACATGCATATAGTGCTGTCGGAACCTGTTCTTTTTCAGAATGTGCGGTTATGGTTATTGATGGCTGTGGAAGTCCGCTTGATCAATTTCTAAAATTACATCCGGAGCAAATACAGTTCATCAGCCCTGAAATTCTGAATGAAATTCAGATGGTTTGTGAAAAAGATAGTTTTTACCATTTTGACGGACAAAAACTAATTCCTTTAATAAAGGATTTTAGTATAATGGCAGAAAAATCAGATAGCTTATTTTCGCTTCCTACTACCCAGCATTCTATCGGAGGTTTTTATGCTTCGGTTAGCCATTATGTTTTTGGAGATATGGATGATGTGGGTAAATTAATGGGACTTGCACCATTTGGGAATTCAGGAATTTACGATTTTGAAGCCTTTGAATTCAGATCAGGTAATATGTATGTAAATGAAAACTGGAAAAAACAATTTACAAACCCGTCAAAAGGATATGAGTATTTCAAAAATAATTTTGATTATTATGCAAATGTTGCAAAATGGGCACAGGAACAGGTTGAAAAAGCGGTTTTAAAATGCATTCAAAACAGATTGAATAAATTCCCTCATAAAAACTTATGCTATTCAGGCGGAGTAGCACTTAATGCAGTGGCAAACGCAAAACTTCTGGACAGTAAAATAGTTGAAAATGTGTATTTTGAACCCGCTGCTGCAGATAATGGTCTGGCCCTGGGCTGTGCTTTTTATGGTTGGTTAGAATATTTAAAAATGCCAAAAGTTACTCATAACGGAAGTACCTGTTTTGGTAAAACTTATAGTAATTTCGAAATTGAAACAGCATTTAACAAAAATAAAAAATACAGTCCTACCATATTTTCTGATGAAAATGATCTGGTAAATTATTGTGCCGAAAAATTAAATCAGGGAAAAACAATTGCCTGGTTCCAGTCGGGATCTGAATTTGGACCACGTTCCCTGGGTCGAAGAAGCATTTTAGCACATCCGGGAATCGGGAATATGAAAGATCATATCAATCTGAATATCAAATTCCGGGAAGATTTTCGTCCGTTTGCACCAGCTGTATTAAAAGAAAAAGTGGGAGAATATTTTTTAAACGGAAGAAATAGTTCCTATATGATTTTGGTTGATAAAACTCGACCGGAGTATGTAGAAAAGCTTAAAAATACAACCCATCGCGATGGTTCTGCACGTGTACAGACTGTTGAAGAAAAATGGAATCCAAAGTTTGCCAAATTGCTTGCTGCCTTTTATCAACAAAGCGGAATTGCAGTTCTACTTAATACAAGCCTGAACAAAAAAGGTATGCCAATCGTTGAAACTCCCGAGGAGGCAATTCATTTATTTGAAATTACGGCTTTGGATATTTTGGTTATGGAAAATTATGTAATAGAAAAGTAAATTGAATTTATTCTAAATCTTTTAAAATTTGATTTGCGATTGGAAGATTCATACGTTTTAATTCGGCAATCATAAGTCTTTTTTCTTCTTCTGAAGTTTCTGTAGTAGCTTTTATAAAATCATTTTGATCAGCCTCTTTGAAAAATAAGTTATCAGTCCATTCATTTCGAAGTCCGTCAATGACAAGATGAATTCGGTCTTCAGTTCCACGATTTGCTACCGAATGGATGAAATTGGCATCAATATACCAGCATTCTCCTTCATTCATTATCAGTCGATTGCCATCTAATATAAATTCAACTTCATTATTTGTAATAATAGGGATGTGTAATCTGAAACAGCCATCTTCGTACCCCAGACAATTATCGCTATGTGGTTTAACTTCGGCGCCAACATCTAATTTTAATAAACGGACTGCCGTTTTTTCAAATAAAAAGCTATCCAGAATTTCTTTAAAGTAAGTACAGGCATCCAGAATTTCCGTAGGGATAAGTTTTTCATCACCGCTTGGTAAAGCAAAAATTGAATCTGATTTCCCGTTTTGTGACATTAAGGCAATTGATGTCCATTTTCCTGTATAATCATTTGTATTATAATGATTTTTCCAGTTTTTGTTAATGATTTTATGGACATCATTTTTAAGTCTTTCAGTGTCAAAAAACAATGGAAATTTGATATAACGTACTAATTTATCCATAATCTAATCTCTTAGCCATTTTAGCATTTTCGGAAATGCTTCTTTGCCTTCTTTCGTAGCACGTTCTTTTCCTAAACTAAGTCCGGTCCATTCCAGAAAAGGCAATCCAATGTAGGTTTCATTAGTGAAATTTGAAATCAGCCATTCCGACTCATTTTTGTATCCATTTGGGTGAAATACAAATTCAACAGGTAATTCTAAATGTTTTGCAGCTGCAAAAGACCAAAGGATTGCGCCCATTTCTTCCCCTTGTGTAGGCCAGTCCAAAGCCATTTCATTAGTGCCTGCTATTTTTCTTTCAGCCGATGTTGTTACTGCAAGGTGACCGGCTTCGTGCAGAATATCACCCGGGTACAATAATTTTTCAAAATCAATATAAAGACAATTTGGCCCCAAACTCAAACCCGGCAAAAAAGATGTTTCCAGTTGTTTTTCGACTACATCAATTCCAATTTCCTTTAAGAATGACAGGACTTTTTCTAATTCGGGTGATTGGTTTTTTATTGTCATGATAAATTAATTAGGAATTAAATCTGTATACCAAAACCCATAATCAAAAGCATCAGAGGCATTTGTATCGCAAGCTGTATTTGATGATTCCTGATTTTTAGGTTTTTCATATTTACGATATACCGTTTCCCCAATTTCAAAATTTATAGGTTGCGAAAAAATGGGACCATCAAATGTAAAAGTATGAAACTCTCCATTTTCACCGCATACATCTACATTTCCGGGTAAATCGTCAATAAAATCCTGATCTATAATTCGGCCAACAAAACTTTTGTCAAGAAAACGCTCGTTGACACAAACTACAATTGTCTTAAATCCTAAACTGATAAACTCCTGAATCAACTCGTGTGTTGGGATTTTCCATAATGGAAATTCAGCTTCAAAACCAATTTCGGCTAATTTATCTTCACGGTATTTCCGCAAATCTTCCAGAAAAATATCTCCAAAAACCGAATGTGTAATGTCTTGTTTTTTTAATTCGGATAAAGTTTCAGTCATCACATTTTCATAAACTTCCATAGTGGGCATCTCAGGAATCAGCATTATTTTTAAAGGTAAACCAATACTTTTGGCCTGAGCTTCCAGCAATTCTGTCCGGACACCGTGCATAGAAATTCGCTGATATTGCTGGTTGACACTTGTTAATAGACATTCTATTTTAAAATCAGGATTTTGAAGTATTTTGTATAAAGCCAGAGCAGAATCTTTTCCGCTGCTCCAGTTAAATAGGGCTTTTTTAGGTGTTGACACGGTTGTATAATTTTCTAATGTAAACATACAAATTTCATTCGATTTGTTGATGAAACCTTTGTAACTTTGGATTTTTGCCTTCAAATTTATTTAAATGAAATACATCCTATTATTTATTACCAGCTTTATTTTTGCTCAGCAAACCCAATTTGTCGATTTTAAATCAGTAAATGGGCAATTAGAATTAAACGCCAAAGAAAAATCGGTTTCAGGATCTATCGATTATGAATTTGAGGTTTTAAAACCTTTAGATACGATTAAAATAGATGCTAAAAATATGGACTTTTCAAAAGTAGCAATCAATCAAAAAGAAGTTGTATTTATTAATACAGGCAAAGAATTACAAATTGTTTCTGATTTTCAAAAAGGGAAAAATAATCTGACTTTTGAGTATAAGGTAAAACCAAAACAGGCCTTGTACTTTGTAGATATTGCGAATTCAGAAGTGCAAATCTGGACACAAGGACAGGGAAGATACACAAGCAATTGGTTCCCGAGTTTTGATAATGTGAATGAAAAAGTAATTTTCAATTTAGGAATTACCTATGATAAAAATTATCAGGTTGTTTCGAACGGAATTTTAAAAGAAAAAACGAAGAATAACAATCAATTTCATTGGCTATATAAAATGGAAAACCCAATGAGTTCTTATTTATTGATGCTTGCCATTGGAAAGTTTGACAAAAAAGAGTTCAAATCAAAATCTAAAATTCCGTTAGAATATTATTTAGAGCCTAAAGATGCAAATCGTTTTGAACCTACCTACAGATATTCTAAACGAGTTTTTGACTTCTTGGAAAAAGAAATAGGAGTGAAATATCCATGGAAAATCTACAGGCAAATTCCGGTTCGGGATTTTTTGTATGCAGGAATGGAAAACACAACAACAACACTTTTTTCTACACGCTATGTTATAGATTCCATTGGTTTTGAAGATCGAAATTACACTAATGTTGATGCTCATGAATTGGCCCATCATTGGTTTGGAGATTTGATAACAGCTGAGAGCAGCACTCATCATTGGCTTCAGGAAGGTTTTGCTACTTATTATGCCTTACTGGCAGAAAGAGAAATTTTTGGAGATGATTATTTTTATTCGAAATTATACGATACGGCACAACAACTTAAGTTTGCTTCCAGAACCGATTCGATTCCGGTTTTGAATGCTAAGGCCAGCTCTTTGACTTTTTACGAAAAAGGTGCGTGGACATTATTTGTTTTGCACGAATCGATTGGTGACAAGGCTTTTAAAAAAGCCATAAAAAGTTATTTAAAGAAATATGCTTATCAAACAGTCCATACACAAAATTTCTTTGATGAGATTAGAAAAGTATCACATTTTGATGTTGAAAAATTTCAGAAAACCTGGTTAGAAACAACCGCTTTTGATACACCCACTGCCAATGCTTTGTTGAGTAAAAACAAAGCTGTCAAGGCTCGTTTGGAAGTTGATAGATTAAAAAAAATACTATTGGCTGAAAAGCAGGATTATTTTTTAAAAATTTTAAATTCAGATATATATCAATCTGTAAAAGAATCAGTTATAAATCAAGTTGCATCTGAAAAATACGAAGCTAAAAAAGTACTTTTGACAGCTGCCTTAAGCACTAATAACACTAAGGTTCGTCAGGCTGTAGCTGAAAATTTTTCAAATATCCCGGAAGATTTCAAAATGCAATATGAAACCCTATTAGAGGATAAATCTTATCAGACACAGGAAATAGCTCTTTATTTCTTGTGGAAGAGTTTTCCTGAAAACCGCCATGAATATCTTGACCAAACTAAAAACCGGATTGGTTTCAACGACTACAATCTGCGTACTTTATGGCTTTCCTTAGCATTATCTACAACTAATTACAGTGATAATCCGGAGGCAGTAATTTCAGAACTAATTGCCTTTTCTTCTACAAAATATGAAGCAACTACAAGACAAAACGCACTCGAGAAGCTAATTGCTTTTAAAATTATTAACGATCAGGTTTTGAGTAATTTAGTTGGTGCTACAACACACCATATGTGGCAATTTTCGAAATTTGGAAGAGAGACAATTCGATTATTATTAAAAAATACTGAAATGCGTGCATCGTTTAATAGAATTTTGACTAATTTGACCCCCGATGAACAATTTCAACTTAATCGCTTGCTTGCAGAAAAAAGTTAGAAGTTTCATGTCATTCGCATCTATCAAAGTATGTTGGCTGTACAGTTTATAAATGATAAATTTAAAAAGAATAAGATTATAGAATTTCAGTAATGGGTTATATAGACCATAAAACTTATAACTCATAACTCATAACCCCAAATAATATGAGAGCATTGGTTATTTCCGGTGGCGGTAGTAAAGGCGCTTTTGCCGGTGGTGTTGCCCAGTATTTATTACAAATTAAAAAACATGAATACGATTTACTTTTAGGAACTTCTACGGGAAGTTTGCTTATTCCGCATCTGGCTCTCGGAAATATCGAGAAAATCCACTCGGTTTATACCAATGTAAACATGTCTAAGATATTTAATATCTGTCCTTTTGTTGTAAAGGTTAAAGACGGTGTGGATATTGTGACCATTAATCACTTCAATGTTTTACGCCAGTTTATTAAGGGAAAACGAACTTTTGGTGAAAGCAAAGGCTTGAAGAAATACATAAAAAGTAATTTTTCTATTTCGGATTTCAATCAATTAAAAAAGTTAAAAAAAGATGTTGTCATTACCGTAACCAATTTTACAACAAATGAAGCAGAGTATAAATCGGTTAAAGATTGTACTTATGATGAATTTTGTGAATGGTCCTGGATCTCCAGTAATTATGTACCTTTTATGAGTCTGGTCGAAAAAAATAATTTCGAGTATGGCGACGGCGGCTTTTCGAGTTTGGTACCTATTCGCGAAGCGATCAATCGCGGAGCTACTGAAATAGACGTTATTATTCTGGAAACAGAAGTTAATATGGAAAAAACCGTTATTGGAAAAAATCCGTTTTCACTAATGATTGATTTATTTAGAATTGCTCTGGATCAGGTTGAAAAACATGATATTGCTATAGGAAAACTAATAGCAAACAATAAAAATGTGAAACTTAATTTATATTACACCCCTACAAAGCTAACAAATAATGCCTTGATTTTTAATAAAGATGTTATGAAAACATGGTGGGAACAAGGTTATGAATATGCTCAGAATAAATCTGAGATTATGAGTGATAATAAAGTTTATTAATTTTAGATTTTATTTTAGATTTCAGATTGATCTTTCAATCTGAAATCTAAAATAAAATCTAAAATCTAAAATTGAAATTTACCAAAGCTCCGCAACCTCATTCTTAATATATCCCAAAGCAGCATTACTAGGCGATTGCTTTTCTAATAAATCATTCAAAATTACTTCACGTAGTTTATCAGCACTGTCAACTCTGTCGCTCATCGCGGCTTTACGGATAATTTGAATTGTAGAATTTTTGGCTGTGGTAATAATCGTCCAGCATTCGTCAGACATGTAGATTTGCTGAGTCAGATTATGTTCAAATTCCTGTTCGATCTGGTCAATTACAAAGTTTTCATAATCATGTTTTTGATTGGAAATAGGTGCAATTCGAATCAATAATTTGGTAAGGTTAATACGTTCCAAAAATAATGTCATGCGCTCATATGCCTGTAAACGTATAGGCAGAGATTGTTTCTGATATTCTTTATTTAATAAAAAAGCACGCTTTTTGTCGTTGTTTTTAATATGCAGTTCAAAAAAACGGTAAGCAACAAA
>CBFGNY010000105.1:0-15772 GCA_965650235.1 uncultured Flavobacterium sp.
AACTCCAAAAAACTTTTCATTTACCATTGGGCAGCCAAGACTGTTGCAGATAGGATAAGGCTGTTCTTCAAAAGGGACACCATAATATTTATGAAGCACAATATTTCGATCAAAAGCATTGCTATTTGTTTTGTCCAAACCATATAATTTATAAGCTTTTCCAAAACTTCCGGAATAAGAACCGCCAATAGCATATTTGCCTAAAGAGCTGCAATTTGAATTTTTTACATTACTGAATTTCAGTTTTCCCAAAATCCCGGTTTCAGAGCCGGAACCATGTCCTACCAAACCTTTATCCAGTAATTTGCTATGTTTTAAATTGTATATAAAAAACCGATTTTTCCCTGATTCAATCTTCATATCTAAAAAGAAGGCTACATCTGAATTGTATTTCGAAGATTCCCCCAAAAATCTCCGAATATCAGCTATCTCACTTTTTAGTTTCTCTTCATAGGAATAAACCGGTTTTGAATACGTATTTGTTAACGGCTTTTCGTTGTTATTTCTGCATGCAAAACTCACGCCAAAAATTCCAATTAAAAGCAGGAATGAAATATTATTTTTCATTTTTACAGATTGATTTCAGGAAACTTTTATTTTTCAACCGTATAGCCTTTCACTTTGGCAAAACCAACTATTGATGTATTGATAGCATTCCCCAAATCATCCTGCTTTTTGGTTTTCTTAGATTCAGCGTCAATGTATTCCTGACGCTTTTTAGCCAATACACTAATTTCTTTTTGAATCGTTTCTCTTTCTTTTGTTTTTTCTTCCACTATTTTTTGAAGTTCAGCAGTCGATTTGCTTTGAAGTTCCGTTGGCAATTCTTCTTTTTTTATTTTTGAAATGGCACTTTTATCATCTTTTACCTTGTCGACTAAATCCCAGCTTTCATTTTTATAAACAGCTTTTGATTTGCTTACCGCACGGTCCGTATAGTTAGCATTTGAAACTTTTTTTGCATTTTGATCCTGCATCACCTGATTCCTTTTTTTCTCATGTCCCTTTGAACCGTAATTGATATAGGTTTTGTTTATTTTTTCATCACATTTCGAAATTTCATCATCATACGGAGTAGCGATATATTGTACAGCCTGATTGGAATCGATATTGAAATATTTGCCTTTTCCGTAATCTGCACCATCTTTCCAATGAATGTTGATACCTTCTGTTTTATTACCGCAAAAAATAGTATTCACATAAATATCATTTTTTAAAGCATTGCTGATCGCTTCTTTATAATTAATAGTTCCCTGATCAAATCCTTCATTTCCAGCAATGTAAATCAGTTTCATACTGTTGTTCTCAGATGCCCATTTTAATTCTTTTGTAGCATCCTGAATTACAGCCCCGCAATATTCGTTTCCGCCATTAGTTCTTAGCGCAAATAGTTGTTCCGAAATCAAATCTAAATCTGTAGAAAGTGGCGTAATTTGTCTGATATAATTTGATTTTTCTGATAATCCACTATTCCCATATTCATACAAAGCAATTTCAATATCCGGAGTTTTACCTTCGTATTTTAATGTAGTCAGGGTGTTTACTATATTCCATAATCGCGATTTTGCCTGATCAATTAATCCATCCATACTACTGGAAGTGTCTAAAAGAAGAGCAACTTGTATTTTTGTAGTTTCCGCTGTAACAGGTTTTTTAATTCTGGTATCCTTTTTTGGATTTGCATTGGAGGAATTACAGCTTACAAAAGAAATTACAATGGCAAAAAGAGCGGAGATAAAAAGTTTAGATTTCATAATTTTTAGTTTTTAATTGGATGATTACAGATCAAACTTAGAAACTTAAAATCCTCGTTTTTTGAAGAAATGGTGAAACCCTATTTTGACTTGGTGAAACAAGTTGTAAACGGAACATAAAATACTTTACTTTACAATATTATTTTTTGAAGGCTCTTGTTGCTAAGAATAACGCAACTTAATTGAATAAGTATGAAACGTTTTTTTCCAATTGCTATCTTTTCTTTATTTATATTGCTGTTATTTCCAATTAAAATAGCAGCGCAAGATTCTATTTCAAAAAAGAAAGCGGCACCAGCATCAAAAATAAGCAAAGCTGTAAAGAGTTTAGAAAAGTCTCTGGATGCAAACGATGAAGGGCAAATTGCCAAAAACTACGAGACTCTTGCCAACGAATTTCAAAATAAAGGTGATAATGCAAAAGCCGAAGAATATTTTAAAAGAGCTTTAAACAGTTATACCAAATTAAAACTTACCGAAGATAAAATCCGTGTAACACGAAATCTGGCAAAAGTGCAGGAAAACCAAAAGAACTTTGATTCGGCCATAAAAAATTATGAAGTCGCAGGTTCATTAGCAAAAGATGAATCTGAAGAAAAAATAAATTTAAATGATGCCAAACGTTTACGTAATAACGCAAATCCTGCCAGTCAGACCAATTATGTTGATTCGAATATTGAATTGCTGAAAAAAGAAAAAAAATCCGAAGAAGTTACAGAAGCTTATGTTCAGAAAGCGCAGAATTCATTAGAACTAAAAGATAAAAGGGTTGCCATAGAAAGCTATAAAAAAGCATTGGTCTATGCAAAAGACAAACCTGAATCTGTAATTAAAATCAAAAACGAAATTGCCAAAGTTTACGCATCAGACAATCAGTTCGAAAAAGCAATTGGCATCAACGAAAAGCTTTTGGCGGAAGCCGTAAACAAACAGGATTTTAATACCCAGATAAAACAATTACAATCGCTGGCCTCTCTTTATTTTAAAAAAGAAGAACCAAAAAAAGCACTTATCTCTCTAAAAGAAGCGTATGATCTGGCTTCCCAAAAAGGAAATTCAGCGGAAGCGAAAAGAACCTTATCAGAATTGGTAAACTATTACAAAGCCGAGGGAAATGAAAAAGAAAGCATGGCACTTTATGATCAATTCCTTCAAAATTTCGATCAGCTAATCCAATCGGACACGACTTTGATTAATACTAAAAAGTTCCAGATTACGGAAGGTAAAATTCGTCAGCTGGAGAAAGAAAAATCACTTAAAGATGAATTGATTACGAAAAAAAATACGTTCAATTATTTTCTTATTGGATCTGTTATATTGCTTTTGCTTTTGTTTCTTTTTATTGTAAAATCACTTTTTTCCATCAAAACAAAGAACAAGGAAATTGCTTTGCAGTCCTTGCGCCGTGAAATGAATCCACATTTTATTTTTAATAGTCTGAATAGTGTCAATCAGTTCATTTCTGAAAATAAAGAACTTGAAGCCAATAAATACCTGACTTCCTACTCGACCCTGATGCGTGATATGATGGAAAATTCTAACAAGGATTTCATCATATTGGATAAAGAAGTAGAGCAATTACAAAAATATCTGGACTTAGAACATTTGCGTTTTCAGGATAAATTTGATTTTGGAATTACGGTTGATAAAAATCTGGATGCTGAAACTGTTTTTGTACCCAATATGATTATTCAGCCACATCTGGAAAATGCGATTTGGCATGGCTTGCGTTATCTGGACAAAAAAGGATTTTTACATCTTAAATTTAAATTGAATAACGGAAAAGTAAATGTAATTATTGAAGACAACGGAATTGGTTTAACCAAAAGCCAGGAACTTAAAACAAGCAATCAGAAAGTACATGAATCACGAGGGCTCAGCAATACAAAAGAACGAATTGGCTTGCTGAATGAATTGTACAAAAAGAACATTTCTTTTGCTATCAGAGAGAAAGAATTCCCGGAATCAGGAACCATAGTTGAAATCATTTTTCCTTTAATCGATACGATATGATGACTTTTCAGAAAATAAAAAGTGTTATTGTCGAAGATGAACTGGCAGCGCGTGAAGTCCTTAAAAATTATTTAAGCAAATATTGCCCGCAAGTAGAAATCGTTGGTGAAGCTCAGAATATAAAAGAAGCTGTGCCGCTTTTACACGAGATACAGCCTCAATTGGTTTTTCTGGATGTAGAAATGCCTTTCGGGAATGCTTTTGATGTTTTGGAAGCCTGTAAAGATTTACAATTCGAAACCATATTTGTAACTGCTTTTTCTGAATATTCCTTAAAAGCACTAAATCAAAGTGCTGCTTATTATCTTTTAAAGCCAATTAGTATCGAAGAATTAATTGTGGCGGTAAACAAGGTTCATCATCAAATTATGAATCATGAAATGTTTAATAGAAATAAAATCATTGTCGAGAATTTCCATGAATCCAAACCTGAGAAACAACAGGTGATTCTGCCGACACTGGAAGGATTTGAAGTCGTAAAAATGGAAGAAATCGTTCGTCTTCGGGGAAACGGAAACTTTACCGATTTATATTTAAATAATGGAAATAAAAAAATGGTCTGTCGGTTTTTAAAGCACTTTTCAGAAATTTTACCATTGCCTTTTATACGCGTTCACAAATCGCATATTATCAATATGAATTGTGTGAAATCGTATAATAAAGGTGGAATTATTACCCTTAACGATGGATCTGAAATTGAAGTTTCGCCAACTTACAAGGAAGAATTTTTGAGGAATTTTAAATGATATTTTAATTTTAAGAAGAAAAACACAAAGTTTTAAACCCAATCTTGTCATTTCGTCGAAAGGAGAAATCACACTAGTAGCTCCGTTATGTAGTAGTTGATCTTTGTCGAATTTCGCATGTGATTTCTCCTTCGTCGAAATGACAAACTTTATGACTATGTCTCGTTAAACTCTACAAATCAAATTCATTATCAATCGATAAAGAATCAACTGGAACAGCTGTAGAATCAGGAGCTTTAATTCTCAATAAAGAACGTGCATTCCCGGAAATATAAACCGGCAATTGCCCCAGCGTATCTTCAGGGATTAAAAGACCGCGACGAAACATTAAGTTTTTTAAGAATTTTTGGTTTTGTAATGCATAATCCTTCAAGTTTCCTTCATCATTAAACTGGTACATGAATTTTCTTGGCTTCGGAATAATAGTGGCTAAGTACAAACATTCATCAACACTTAACTCCGAAGGGCTTTTCTGGAAATAGAATTGACTTGCTTCACCAATTCCATATACATTTGGTCCCCATTCAATAATGTTGAAATAAACTTCCAGCATTCTTTCCTTGCTAACAATTCGGTTATTTTCCAAAATATAAACCAATAAAATTTCTTCCAGCTTTCGCGAAAGTGTTTTTTCACGAGTCAAAAAGACATTTTTTATCAACTGCATGCTGATGGTACTGGCACCACGCGAGAACTTTTTGGTTCTGATGTTCTTCAAAATGGATTGTTTGAAAGCTTCATTGATAAATCCGCGATGCGAAAAGAAAGACGGATCTTCGGTAGTCAGTACAGATTTTTGCAAATAAGGTGAAATCTGATCCAGAGGTGTATAATTCGGATTTGCAGTTCCAACTAACACAGGACGCTGCAATACGTTTTGGATGATCGCTCGATAAACAAACTCTCCATTTAGCTTATTAAGATTGGCTTCTCCGTATTTGGTAATTCTAAGATTTTTTTTATTCAGTTTACTGTCAAAAACTAAAGTATTTGGTCTGTTTTTATTGAATTTAAAATCCAGTTTATAATCGAAATTTCCGGTCGCTTCCATGCCCTGAAAATTGGTAAACAATCCGTCAGGTAATGAAACGATAAAATCCTGAGCCGTCATTTTCGGAATCTCAACTTTCAAAGTATAAACCGTATCTTTTTCAGTATTATAAGAAACATAAGGTTTCACTTTTATTTTATTAAGCTGCATTGTTGAAGTGCTGTCAATCGAAATAAAATCAGAACCTAATAAAAAGCGATAATCAAATCGTGCATTTTTAATTACCACATCTTTGCTGGCAATTTTAGGATGATTAATTTTTAAATTGGAGATAGAAGTATAACCGTCAATATGCAATTCGCTTCCGTCTTTATCAATATTTGCAACATTTAAACGAATGGAATCAAAACTTGCTTTTAAGTTATAACGTTCATCCAAATATGGGACTTTTATTGCTCCGGTATCAAGATTAAAAAATCGAATATCAGCCTTTTTATTTCTTGGGTCGGCAAAACCTTTTATGTTCCAGCGCTGATCAAAATTCTTGCTTTGAACATGCAGATTCGTTGTAAGTTGTTTGTTATCTAAAATCAATTTATTAATAGCAATGGTAGCTTTTTTTCCATTATCATCAATTTTGAAATCCAGATTTTCCAACTTCATATCGGTCGGAACCAAATTCAGTAATGTTGAAATAATACGATAGGCAAAATTGGCATAATTTCGTTTTTCATCTGATTTCTCCTCAGTATCATCTCTTTTTAAAAAGGCATCAAAATTTCTAACTTTCCCTTTTTTTACCAGTTGAATATAGCCATCATTGATTTTTAAAGTTCCCAACTGAACATCACCAATCAGAAGATTACTTAGACTAACAGTGGTTTCTATTTTTTTAATATTAAAAAGAGTGTCCGCATTTTTTGGAACCAAAATAACATTGGTAAATTTAATTCCCGACAAACCATCAAAAGAAGCTTCTTTTATTGAAAAATCACTATTGTAATCAACCGCCATTCTGTGGGTTACTTTCGCAATAGCTTGTTTTAAAAGTGAATTACGAAAAGAGTAAAGCGCGATACAGATCAATATAACTACTACAGCAAGTATTTTTAAGGCTTTGAATATTTTTTGTTTTGAAAATTGCATAAGCAGAGTTTATAAAAATTAACCAAAAAGAATACTCGCTACATCTTCAA
The DNA here is from genome assembly GCA_965650235.1 of uncultured Flavobacterium sp. GTDB lineage: Bacteria > Bacteroidota > Bacteroidia > Flavobacteriales > Flavobacteriaceae > Flavobacterium. The sequence goes on from CBFGNY010000105.1 coordinate 6,701, forward strand.
TTTTAGCCACGAGTTCAATTTTGATTCCGGTATTTTTCAAGGCAATTTTATTGTATTTGGAAACAAAGATAGTATTGAAACCTAATTTTTCAGCTTCCTGAATACGCTGATCTACCCGATTTACCGGACGAATTTCACCCGAGAGTCCAACTTCGCCGGCAAAACAAAAACCTTTTGTTACTGGAATATCTTCATTAGATGACAAAATTGCGGCCACAACGGCTAAGTCAATTGCCGGATCATCTACAGAAATTCCACCGGTAACATTCAGGAAAACATCTTTTGCTCCTAAACGAAATCCGGCTCTTTTTTCTAAAACCGCCAAAATCATGTTTAATCTTTTGGCATTATAACCTGTGGTGCTCCGTTGTGGTGTTCCGTAAACTGCTGTACTTACTAATGATTGTATTTCTATCATTAAAGGACGCATACCTTCCATGGTTGTAGCAATCGCAGTTCCGGACATTTCTTCGTCTTTATGCGAAATCAATATTTCAGACGGATTGCTTACTTCACGCAAACCACTTCCTAACATTTCGTAAATTCCCAATTCAGCAGTTGATCCGAAACGGTTTTTTAGGGATCGTAAAATTCGGTAAACATGATTTCGATCGCCTTCAAACTGCAAAACGGTATCCACCATATGTTCCAGAATTTTTGGTCCGGCTATGTTTCCGTCTTTGGTAATGTGTCCAATTAAAATAACCGGAATATTGGTTTCTTTTGCAAATTTGATCAACTCGGCAGTAGTTTCCCTAATCTGAGAAATACTTCCGGCTGTTGATTCAATATAATCTGTATGTAATGTCTGAATAGAATCTATAATTACAATTTCAGGCTGAATGGCTTCAATTTGTTTAAAGATATTCTGCGTTTTGGTTTCGGTCAGAATATAACAATTGTCGCTATTGGGCGTAATTCTTTCGGCACGCATTTTTATTTGTTTCTGGCTTTCTTCACCAGAAACATATAAGGTCTTATAAGGTAATTTTAATGAAATCTGCAGCAAAAGAGTGCTTTTACCAATTCCGGGTTCTCCTCCCAAAAGCGTTAAAGATCCGGGAACGATTCCGCCACCTAAAACACGGTTCAATTCGCCGTCAGTAGTGTTCATTCGGATTTCCTGAGCCGAATCAATTTCATTAATTTTTAAAGGTCGTGGCGCTTTACTTGTCGAAGTCGGTTCGCTTTTCCAGGCTACTTTTTCCTGCTTTTGAATAATTTCTTCGGCAATAGTATTCCATTCTTTACAGGCATTGCACTGTCCCTGCCATTTGGCATATTGTGTTCCGCAATTTTGGCAAAAAAAGGAAGTTTTAACTTTAGACATTATTTTGTTTTTTTTGCAAGCGTATTCATTTCATCAATTTTCTCGTACATCATATCTTTATTCAAATCGCCGATTGGCTCCATTTGTGAAGCATTTTGATATCTTTTTGATGCTCTTTTCGGGTCGCCTCTTTTTTCATACATCAAACCTAATTCATATTCTCCCAACATTGCCAATGGATAATCTACATTCGCAATTTCTGCCATTTTTTCTAATTCATCGTAGGCATTGTTTTTCAAAATAAGGTTTTCGATAACTTTAAAATCATTCATCCTAACCGGAATATCAACTCCCAAAACCGTTGACATTGTGTTGTATTTATTTTCTAAGTAACCTGCATAACCCGACTGAAGAACAGCAATTTTATCTTTGTATTCTGCAGAATTAATTGGTTTGTAGACTTCGAAAATATGATATAAAGCATTCGGAATCGAATATAAAACTTCTGAATAATGGGTTGAATTTTTAAAAACGTCATATTTGAAATTAACCATAGGATTGTTTGCGACTTTTATATTGCTCGCTAACTTTTCTATAGGTTCTTTTATTTTATTAATGTCACCATCTGCTGCTGACAAATAATAAAAAAATGGCTCTTTTACTTTAGCGAATTTCTCCGGAATGCGTATTTCCATTTTTGGAGCAAGTTCAGGACTTAAACAAATATATCCGTTAAAAAGAGGGGTTTCCTTGTATAAAAAGAAATTTATAAAACTTGCAGTTATATCATGACCCGCAATGATTTTAAAAGGAGCAGTACGATATTGTTTTTCAATATAAGGTACTAATTCCGCACCTATAAATTCGAAAAACTCAGCCCCTTTTTCAAAAGGAACGCCTTGATTTTGATCTATAGTAGAATCATCATAGCGTTCTCCATCTTGATTTTGATGAATTCCAATAATAATCATTTCAGGTAAATCATCCCAATAAATACCATAATTTAAAGCACCTGAAAACGGATCGAATAAATAATCACCATCCAGCAAATACAAAACCGGATATTTTTTAGACGGACTAGTTTCATAAGAGGCCGGAAGCCCAATAGTTATCCTTCTGTCTGCATCTAATTTTTCAGATTTAACGGTGTCAAATTTCTTTTGTGAGAAAACTGCAACAGAGATTAATAAAGCTAAAAACAAGTAAACTTTTTTCATGATTGGGGGAAATTAAAAAGCATTAAAATAAGGCGGCAATATAATACTTTATTTGCTTTTTTGTTAAGGAGAGCTTTTAAAAAGCAAAGAAATTAAGACAAAAGAAATCTTGTTTGTACAAAATAAATTTGACAAATAAGAAATAAGTTAAAGTAAGAAGAAATTAAGTCAGCGAATTATCATTTTCATTAGGAAAAACAATCCACGGTTTGAAGGTTTTTGCTTCTTCAAATTCTAGGGTTGCATAGGATATGATAATGATGATATCGTCCTTTTGAACTTTTCTGGCAGCGGGTCCATTCAGCGTAATTTCACCTGAATTTCTCTCGCCTTTAATAGCGTAAGTTTCAAAACGCTCCCCGTTATTGATATTTACAATAGATACTTTTTCGCCTTCAATAATGTTTGAGGCTTCCAGTAAAGTTTCATCGATAGTGATACTGCCAATATAATTTAAATCAGCTCCGGTTACTTTAACACGATGAATTTTTGATTTTATAACTTGAATTTGCATGTTGCAAAGGTAAATTAATTTAATGAAATGGTATCAATCAGCCTTATAGAATTAACAAATACTGCTATAAATGCACGGTATTTTTTATCATTAATTTTATACTCTATTGGCAATAGTGTCGATTCGTCAGCAATTACAAAATATTCGAGGTCAAATGTTCCATTTTCTTTGAAAGAGTTTTCTACAAATTCGATAGTTTCCTGAGGACCCTTTGTATTGAATACTTCTTTTGCTTCCGTTAAGGTTTTATAAATAATGGCAGCTTCTTTTCGTTCTTCAGAAGTTAAACGCTCATTTCTGGAGCTCATTGCCAACTGATTTTCTTCTCTGAATATAGGACAACCCACCACATGAACAGGTAAGTTATTCTTTTCAACCATTTTTTTTACAATCTGCAATTGCTGAAAATCTTTCTCTCCAAAATAAGCATTGGTAGGTAAAACAATTTCAAATAAGCGCTTCACGATAGTTCCTACACCATTAAAATGTCCAGGCCTGAATTTTCCTTCCATTTGGTTTTCCAGCCCGTCAAAATCAAACGGTTGTGATGTTGTGTTTCCCTCATAAATGTCATCTACAGAAGGTGCATATAAAATCATTTTATCACTTAAACCTCTCATTTTCTTTACATCCTCATCAAGTGTACGAGGATATTTTTCAAGGTCTTCAGGATTATTAAACTGGGTAGGGTTCACAAAAATACTCACAACAGTATCATCATTTTCTTTAAGAGAGCGCTGCATTAAAGCCAGATGCCCCTGGTGCAAAGCGCCCATTGTTGGTACAAACCCTATAGTCGAATTTGCTGTTTTGATAGTTTTTAAATAAGCTATCAGGGCTACTTTGCCGTAGAAAATATGCATGGCGGTATTATTAAAATTTGTGCAAACATAATATATTAGTTATAAACTGCATAAATTTTTGTAATTTTGCATCGTTTTTATTACCAAAAATTAAGTAAAATACTATTATGAAAGATAAGAGGATATTATATGTATCATCTGAAGTCGTGCCTTATTTGGCTGAAAATGAGGTTTCATTAATGTCTTACGATGTGCCTAAAATGATAAATGATCAGGGCGGACAGATAAGAATTTTCATGCCAAGATATGGAAACATTAACGAAAGAAGACATCAATTACACGAAGTAATCAGACTTTCAGGGATGAATTTGGTAGTGAACGACTTAGATATGCCCTTGATTATCAAAGTAGCATCTATTCCGAAAGAACGAATTCAGGTGTATTTTATCGATAATGATGAATATTTCAAACGCAAAGCGACATTTGCTGATGAAGAGGGTGTCTTATATCCTGATAATGATGAAAGAGCTATCTTTTTTGCAAAAGGGGTTGTTGAAACTGTAAAAAAACTTAACTGGGTTCCGGATATCATTCACGTTCATGGATGGCTTGCTGCTATGCTGCCAATTTACATGAAACATTATTACAAAAACGAAGCTTTATTCTCTGAAACTAAAATCGTAACGTCTGTCTACGGACAATCTTTTGATGAAAATCTGGATTTGGAAATGATTAATAAAGTAAAATTTGACGGTGTTCCACATGAATCTGTTGCTGATTTAGAAACTCCAAACTACGAAAATGTCCTAAAAGCTAGTATTTTGCATTCAGATGCAGTAATTATTGCTTCACAAAATGTGTCGCCAAGTTTAACAAAATTTATAGAATCTTCAGGAAAACCTTTTTTACCTTTCGCCACGAAAGATGCATTCGCAGAAGCGTATACAAATTTCTACAAAAGTATGGGGCTTTAAATTTAAACATTATTTCCAAACATGTACAATACTTCTTTTTTTAAGAAAATTCTTTTATTAGCTACAGTTGCTATATTTTATTCCTGCGACAAAGAGTTTAATTCCATAGGCGATGATTTAATTGGTGATAATCATTTTGTTCTTGCTGATACCACTTATACTGTTACGGCTTATAACCAAAAAGTTACTCCGGTTGCTTCTAATAATTTACCTATAAATGCATTAGGTATTTATGATAATCCAGTTTTTGGAACCACTACGGCTAGTTTCAATACTCAGCTTACCTTAACATCTTATCCTCCTTCATTGGGATTTGAAGCAGTTATTGATAGTGTAACTTTAAATATTCCTTACTTTGTAGATGCAACTAAAACTACAACAAGTGCTGATGGCAAAAGAACTTATGTGCTGGATTCTATTTACGGACCTGAAACCGGCATAATTAAATTAAGTGTTTACGAATCAAGTATTTTATTAAATAATTATAACGCTAATAATTACGATATTAGCCAATTTTACAATACTGACAGAAATAGCGACTTTCTAAAACAAGCTACTACTAACCCTACCGTATTTGGAGAGAGATTAAACAATTCAACCAATACAGCCGAAAACGATCAATTCTTTTTTAGCTCTAAACCAATAATAGAAAAAACTGCAGCAACTACAACTACTGCAGAATCTTCTAAAATAATCGACCCTGAAATGCGCTTGCATTTGAACAAGGATTTTTTCAAGGCAAAAATATTTGATGCCCCGGCAAGCAAATTAGCCGCGCCTGATGTATTTAAAAACTACTTTAAAGGATTATATTTTAATGTAGAAAAATCAGGAACTTCTGCAGGCAGAATGGCTATGATGAATTTCACTAAAGGAAAAATAACTGTTTTTTATAAAGCTAAAACAACTGCTACCGATACTGCCGCTGAATCAAAAACCTTAGTTATCAATTTAGCCGGAAGCCAAAACAATGTCATAAACACTGTTAGTCTTCTAGAAGAAAGCAATCCTACATCTGATTATACAAATGCTACTGCAAATGAAAACCCCCCTATCCCAGACGAAAGATTATACTTAAAAGGAGGCCAGGGATCTATGGCGGTAATTGAGCTTTTTGACAAAACTGATTTAATCCATTATGATGACAAGGGAAAGCCGGTAAACGGATCAAATGGAGTATATGATGAATTAGACGAAATCAGAAACAATGTTACATATAAAAATTGGCTGGCTAATGAAGCTAATTTAGTATTTACTATTGATACACAAAAAATGGGAACAGGATCTACTGACCCTAAAACAGCTATACCAGAACCTAACAGAATCTATTTATATGATTTAGAAAACAATACCGTAATTGCTGATTATGTTGACGATCGTACCCCGGCTCCTAATAATGATCCTAAAAAGTCCAGAACTGTTTTGGGAGGCATCATAAATTTAGATGCAAACAAAAGAGGAACTACTTATAAAATAAGAATTACCAATCATATCCGAAATATCATTAAAAACGCTGATGTTAAAAACGTAAAATTAGGTTTGGTCGTTACTGAAGACATCAATACAATTACATCAGCTAAATTAGACAAAACTAAAACTGCTCAAAGTATTTTTTCAGAAATTCCGGCAGCATCAGTAATGAATCCATTAGGAACGGTATTGTTTGGAAGTAATATTCCAGAAGGAGACGATAATTATGCTAAAAGAGTAAAGCTTCAAATTTACTACACCAAACTAAATAATAAATAATATATGTGTGGAATTGTTGGATATATAGGCCACAGAGAGGCTTATCCTATTGTCATCAAAGGATTAAAGCGCCTCGAATACAGAGGATATGATAGTGCTGGTGTCATGTTATACGACCAGGGATCAGACATTAAACTTTGTAAAACAAAAGGAAAAGTTTCGGATCTTGAGGAAAAAGCAAAAGCAGGTTTCACAACAAATGGAACTATCGGCATTGGCCATACACGTTGGGCAACCCATGGCGTCCCTAATGATGTAAATTCGCACCCTCACCTTTCCAATTCAGGTGAATTGGCTATTATTCACAATGGAATAATTGAAAACTATTCTCCTTTAAAAGAAGAATTACAAAAAAGAGGCTATATATTTCATTCTGATACCGATACCGAAGTTTTGGTTAACTTAATTGAAGAGGTTCAGAAAAAAGAAAAGATAAAACTGGGTAAAGCAGTTCAAATTGCATTAAATCAAGTTGTTGGTGCATATGCAATTGCTGTTTTTGATAAAAAAAATCCGGATGAAATTGTTGCTGCAAGATTAGGAAGCCCTCTAGCTATTGGAGTTGGAGAAGGCGAATATTTTATTGCTTCGGACGCTTCACCATTTATAGAATACACTTCCAATGCTGTATATTTGGAAGATGGCGAAATGGCAAATATCAGATTACACAAGCCTCTTAAAATCAGAAAAATAAAAGATGACTCTTTAGTAGATCCTTACATTCAGGAGCTTCAAATGAATTTGGAGCAGATTGAAAAAGGAGGCTATGACCATTTTATGCTGAAAGAAATTTATGAGCAGCCAAGTGTTATTAAAGATACTTACAGAGGAAGACTTCATGCAAATGAAGGAATAGTTCAGATGGCAGGTGTTGAGGATAACCTTGAAAAATTCTTAAATGCAAAACGCATTATTATTGTAGCATGTGGAACTTCATGGCATGCAGGCTTAGTTGCAGAATATGTTTTTGAAGAGTTTACCCGTATTCCTGTTGAAGTAGAATATGCCTCTGAATTTAGATACAGAAACCCAATAATCAACAAGGATGATGTTGTTATCGCTATCTCCCAATCAGGGGAAACTGCTGATACAATGGCCGCTATTAAATTGGCAAAAGAAAACGGAGCTTTTGTTTTTGGAGTTTGTAATGTTGTTGGATCATCAATTTCTAGAGAAAGTCATGCCGGAGCATATACTCATGCGGGACCTGAAATTGGAGTAGCCTCAACTAAAGCGTTTACTACACAAATTACAGTTTTGACCATGATTGCCTTAAGATTAGGAAAAGCTAAAGGAACGTTATCAAATACTGATTTTCATACCTTTTTGCAAGAACTAGAAATAATTCCTGAAAAAGTGGCAGAAGCATTAGAAACAAACGAAAGAGCTAAAGAAATTGCAGCTGCTTTTAAAGATGCGCCAAACTGTCTGTATTTAGGACGCGGTTATAATTTTCCTGTAGCCCTTGAAGGTGCCTTAAAACTCAAAGAAATATCATATATTCACGCTGAAGGATATCCTGCTGCAGAAATGAAGCACGGTCCAATTGCCTTAATTGACGAACAGATGCCTGTTATTGTTATCGCTCCTAAACAAGGGCACTACGATAAAATTGTAAGTAATATTCAGGAAATTAAATCCAGAAGCGGTAAAATTATTGCCGTAGTTACCAAAGGTGACACTCAGGTTCGGGAACTGGCAGATTATGTAATTGAAATTCCAGAAACTTCTGATGCATTATCGCCATTAATTACCACTATTCCTTTACAGCTTTTATCTTATCACATTGCTGTAATGAGAGGGTGTAATGTAGACCAGCCACGTAACCTTGCTAAGTCGGTTACTGTAGAGTAATCAACTTAATAAATTTTAAATTAAAGCGAGATTCACATCTCGCTTTTTTATTGCCAAATATTTTTTATACAAATAGAATTTTTAGGACTAATGCAGTTTTTTTCTTAAAATTATTATGTATGCATACTATTTTGTTTCATTCCTGCTAAATTCTTGATTTAAATTTAATAAAATACACTATCAAATAGTGAAAATAAAGCTGATAATTATGATAAATATTAATTTTTTTTAACGTTTTTTTATTAATATTAAAATAATTTGTATTTTGGCTATAGAAACTAACAAAAAATCAACCGATGAGAGTCTATTTACTAATTATGTTGTTTATCAGCGGATTATCCTTTTCGCAGAATACAGTTACTGGTTCTGTCACAGACAGCAGCAAACAATCAATTCCCGGAGCTAATATTAGTGTATCAGGTACTACCAGTGGTACATCTACTGATTTTGACGGCTCTTTCACATTAAACACGACAGCCAAGCCCCCTTACACAATTAAAGCATCAGCTGTAGGCTTTGAAACCAAAACTATTACTATTACATCTGCAAATCAAAATGTAAACATAGTTTTAAAGGAAGAGGAAACTAAACTGGATGAAATAGTCGTTTCGGCGTCCAGAACCCCGGAGCGAATAATTGAGTCCCCCGTTACTATTGAAAGAATGGGACTTCAGGAAATCAAAAACACTAC
>CBFGNY010000106.1:0-15745 GCA_965650235.1 uncultured Flavobacterium sp.
ACCCTCCCGGGTGGCCTGAATTGGCTTTCTCTACCATGGAAATGGCTAATGCTCTAATATTATCTGCTGATAACTGGTCTATTGTCTTATTCATTTTCTAAGTTATAGTTGGTAATTGTTTGTGGTTTTCTTTTAGAATTTCAAAGCTGTAATTGCTAAATTTTAAATCGAAATAATTCTAAAAACAATAAGCAAAAACAAATTAAATAATAAGTGTAAAATTTACATTTACAAATGTATGTAAAATAATCTCACAAAAACAAAAAATATTTTGTTTATTTTTTTTGCTAATTTTTTAGCGATTTGTTAAGCACATGTAAAATAAAGTATCATTTAAGCAAAAAAAAATAGATTAAGAAGTCGCCTGCTTTTATCGAATAAGATTGTTCAAATGTTTAGTGTCTTAAGAACTTTCCAGATTTTCGAAAATATTTCAGTAGAAAATTCGATACGTTTTACTCCACAATCGAAATAAGTTTTGAGTATTTATGATCACTATTTTTAATCTTAGGAAGAAATAACAGTGAATATCTATTTTGGGTATTTCGATGTGAAATCCTCAATAAATTATAAAATGGAATCGAAGACTGAATTTTTAAATTAAAAGAAAAGCCTACTTAATTTTCGTCGTATAGACGCTTTATAATCTTTAGGATAGGTTCTGACTCCCATAAAAACATCTGTAATAGCATTGGATAAAAAAGAACCATATTTTTTGGCAACGAAATTGCGCAAAACTCTTTTTGTGTAGAAAATTTTAGACAAAATAACGCCGGCTTTTATTTCGGGTAAAATACTTTTTTCTAATTTTTCGTGATATAATTCTGAAGCCCGAAAAGGATCAAGCTTACTTTCAATAATCGACTCTGCTGCTAAGACTCCGCTCAATATTGCGTTCGAAATACCTTCGGCAAGTATTGGGTCGGCAAATCCTGCTGAGTCACCAATTAAAAAAACATTTTTTTGAACAAAAGTATCCGTTCTTGGAGAAACCGGAATTACAAATCCATGGGCCTCTTCGTTTATAACTTCTGTGATTCCTAAAACTTTTAAATATTCGTTATAATATTTTTTCAAATCAATCTTTTCTTTTGTTTTAATTAAAATACAAACGCCAACAGATAAATGATTTTTTTTAGGAAAACACCAGGCATAACCATAAGGAATGGCGTCTATATCGAAACGAACGTTTTTTGATAGTCTTTCAAAATCTGCTAAAGGAACTTCTATCTCGTATTCTAAAGCCGGAATAAGGGTTCGGGTTTCTTTCCATCCCGCCATTTTAGCTATGGGACTTAATGCGCCATCTGCTGAAATAATAAATTTTGCCTGCATATCTCCCTCAGAAGTATGAAGGGTCTGAATTTCTCCGAAAGTAATATCGGTAACTTTATGATTTTGTAAAAGAGTAACACCATTTTCTTTTGCTTTTTCTGCAATCAGATTATCAAAAGCATCACGCATAATCATGCTAATTATGGGTTTATCCCTTTTTGTAGTAAGTTTGATGTTGGTATTTGAAAAATAGGTATCTACTTCGTAGAATTCTTTTTCAACGACAGATGAAATATCAAAAGGAATGTTTTTTCTCCCTCTGTGAACCAAACCACCACCGCAGGTTTTATATCTTGGCAGGATTTCTTTCTCAATTATGGCAGTCGTAATTCCGCTCTTCGATAATTCAAAAGCTGCAGAAGCTCCGGCTGGACCACTTCCAATTATCGCTACATCAAATACTTTCATCGATTTTTTTTCAAAACTAAAGGAATCAGAGTAAAAAACAAAATTTTGAATTTTTTTCCAATTTAATTACAAATCGTTTTTAATTTGGAAAAGTTCAGGAGAATTTATCAATCGAAGCTTAAAGTGAGTTTCGCATAATTAAAGAAGATTTATTTTCAATCTGTTCGTTTTTTCCCTTAAGAACCATCTCTGCCAAAATTTTCCCCATAGCTTCAAAATGGGTTGAAATGGTCGTAATTCCTTGTGCAACCACTTTCTTCAGAGGGGTTTCATTATAAGAAATAATTCCAAAATCGGTTCCTAATTTCAGGTTGTGATTTCTGGCTTCTTCAATTACTCCCACCAAATCACGATCATTTGGAATAACATATAAATCTCCAATTGCGATTTCACGATCTGTAAATTGAGTTATGATTTCGTAATCGAAATGATGCTCGGTACAAAAATTTTCGAATCCGGTTTTCATTCCTAAAGGTTCTCTGAATCCGGGAAAAATCAAAATAAGCTTTTTGTATTTGCCAAGTCTTGTTTTTCCTTTTAAAAGTCCTTCAAAAATATCTTTTTGATGATTCTGATAAATGGCCGGATATGCTTTTAAGTCCGGATTTGTTTGATCTAAAATAATTACATCACTTACTGGTAGGGTTTTAATAGAGCCAGCGATACCAATTAAGTTCGTTGGCATTAAAATATATTTTGTATAATTTCCGTTGCTGTCATTTATCAATTTTTTGAAAACAGGTACATTAAAATGGTGAAAGAAAATATCTACCTGAACATCCTGACCAATATTTTTTAAAAAGGAATTATAGATATCTTCCTTGAAAATATTAAGCTCATCAAATAACAAAAAAATCTTTTGCTTTATACTGGTTTCAATACTCTTAACATAGTATCCCTTGCCGGGTATGGCATAGATAATACCTCTTTTTTTTAGTTCATCATACCCCTGCAATACCGTATCCCGAGACAAAGAAAAGGCCAGACATACCTTATTTACCGATGGAAGTTTGTCACCCTTGGTCAGCTTGCCTAATTCTATTGCTTTTTCAATTGAAAGAATTATCTGTTTATATTTTGGCAAACCAAGATTGTTTTGAATTGATATAATGCTCATAAAAAAGAAATTTTTTTATGCAATATACAAAAACTGGTAGGTACTGGTATACACGTTTTTAAAATATTTATATTTTTGGCACTCTAGTTTAATAAATATCAAATGAAAACAGAATTCTCTACAGAACATTTGCAGTTATTTGGCCTGACTCCCGATAATATTCCGGTCTATTCTTATACCTTAAAGAATAAAATGGGGGTGGAGGCAGAAATAATTACATTTGGAGCAACCCTTAAAAGTTTAAAATTTCCTGTCAAAGAAAAATTAATCGATGTTGTTTTGGGTTATGACACTCTGGATTCTTATATAAAGTCATATAGTTTGCCAAGTGCCCCTTATTTTGGAACCACCGTTGGACGATATGCCGGAAGAATAAGTAAGGGTGTTTTTAATTTAAATGATAAAACATTTCGGTTAAACCAAAATAACAACGGCAATACTTTGCATGGAGGCGGTGTAGGTTTTGGAGAAAAAATCTGGAAAGTTGAAAATATAACGACCGATGAAAATCCTTCAATAACCCTATCGCTTTTGAGTGAACATTTAGAGGAAAATTTTCCGGGAGAATTAAAGGTAAATTTAACCTATACACTAACTGAAGGTAACGAACTAAAACTAGAATATAATGCCACAACTACTGAAGATACGGTTATAAATCTTACGCATCACAGTTATTTCAACCTTGATGGCCATGATTCTGATGTTTTAAATCAGGGTATGTTTGTCAATTCTGATACGATTTTAGAAACTGCTGCAGACGGCATTCCTACAGGCAAATTTACAAGTCTAAATGATAATGCTTTTGATTTCAGAACATCCAAGAATTGTCCTTCAGTTATAGATACTTCTTTTGTTATTGAATCCAAAAATGCTGTTGCTGCTAAATTAATCAGCCAGAAAAATAATTTAGAAATGAGTGTTTTTACTGATCAGCCAAGCGTTCATGTGTATGTTGGAGGAAATTGTTTTAATATTCTGAAAGGGAAAGAAAACACGGATTATCATTCGTTAAGCGGAATTTGTTTTGAAACACAAAATTTTCCGGATGCTCCAAATCAGAAACATTTTCCAAATTCTGTTTTGAAAAAAGGAGAAGAATATCATCAGAAAACAATTTATAAGTTTGAAAATATAATTACAGAATTTTAAAAATAACACTATTACAATTTATAAAATAATGAATGACATTTTAATACAAAATACTACGGCCTTCTTCGAAAAGACTTTTGGAGCAGTACCACAAAAAATTGTGCTTTCTCCGGGAAGAATCAATATCATTGGTGAACATGTTGATTATAATGATGGCTATGTTTTACCTGCCGCAATTGACAAAATAATTTGTTTTGCTTTTGAGAAAAGCAATTCAAAAACCTCAAAAATTATCGCTATCGATTTGAATGAAGAATTTGAGGTTGACCTGACTCAAACAATTCAGTTAAGCGAGGTTGTCTGGACAAATTATATTTTGGGTGTTATCAAACAAATGCAGGATAATGGCTTTTCTTTCGAAGGTTTCAATTGTGTTTTCAGCAGTAATATTCCGGTGGGTTCAGGATTATCATCATCTGCAGCTTTAGAATGCGGAATGATTTTCGGTATCAAAGAACTTTTCGATTTAAAAATTGAAAAACAGGACATTGCTTTATTAGGACAAAAAGCAGAGCATTGGGTAGGTATTAATTGTGGCATTATGGACCAGTTTTCAAGTGTTCACGGACTTGAAAACAAAGTAATCAAATTAGACTGCAATACTTTGGAATTTGAATATCACAATGCTGATTTCAAAGATTATTCATTGGTTTTATTTGACAGCAATGTCAAGCATTCGCTTTTTACATCTGAATACAACAACAGAAGATTAGAATGTGAGGAAGGACTTTCGATCATTAAAAACCATTTTCCGGAAATCAAAACGTTCAGAGATTGTACCGAAGAACAGGTTTTGAGCCTTCAGGATAAAATGTCCGAAGTTGTTTTTAAAAGAGTACGTTTTGTTGTAAAAGAAATTCTGCGCGTTACTCAGGCTTGTGAAGCTTTGGATAATGGAAATATTGAGCTTTTAGGACAATTGCTTTTTGATACGCATGACGGTTTATCAAAAGATTATGAGGTAAGCTGTGCCGAACTGGATTTTATAGTAGCGCAGGCAAAGAAAGAAGAAGCCGTGATTGGTTCCAGATTAATGGGAGGCGGTTTTGGAGGCTGTGCGATAACCTTAATCAAAAAAGGGCACGAAAACAGGGTAAAAGAAACGTTTACCAAGCTTTATTTTGATACATTTGGAATTGATTTAAAAATTTATGATGTAAAAATCTCAAACGGAACATCACTTTATACTACAAATTAAGAATGAGAAATTTTGATATTAACGAAGATCCGCACAGACGTTACAATCCATTAATAAATGAATGGGTGTTGGTTTCACCTCATCGTGCAAAACGACCATGGCAAGGTCAAAATGAAACAATTTCTACTGAAAAATTACCTGAATACGATCCAACCTGTTATTTATGTCCGGGAAATGTTCGCGCCAATGGCGTGAAAAATCCAAATTACGAAGGAACGTTTGTTTTTGAGAATGATTTTGCCGCCATGAAGCAGGACGAAATCATGTTCGAAGACGACATCAGACAAACTTTTTTTAAAGCACAGCCAGAAAGAGGAATATCGAGAGTAGTTTGTTTTTCGCCAAGACACGATCTTACTTTACCTGAAATGGAAATTGACGGTATTGAAAATATCATCCGCACCTGGCAAAAAGAATATACGGATTTAGGCAATATAGACTACATCAACCATGTTCAGATTTTTGAAAATAAAGGAAGTGTTATGGGATGCAGTAATCCACATCCTCACGGTCAAATCTGGGCACAATCATCATTGCCTACGCAGGTCGAAAAAACACAAGCTAATTTAAAAAACTATTTCAGCAAAAACGGCCGTAACCTTTTACAGGATTACCTAAAAGCCGAGTTAATCAAAGAAGAGCGTATTGTAATCGAAAACGAACATTTTGCAGCATTAGTTCCGTTTTGGGCAATCTGGCCCTATGAAACGATGATTATCAGCAAAAGACATATAACCAAAATTACTGATTTTACAGCAGACGAAGTTACATCATATGCGGTTATTTTGAAACTGCTGACTACAAAATACGATAACCTTTTTAGCACCTCTTTTCCATATTCTTCCGGAATCCATCAGGCTCCAACAGACGGACAGGCACATGAAGAATGGCAATTTCACATGCATTTTTATCCGCCTTTGTTACGTTCTGCTTCTGTAAAAAAATTCATGGTAGGGTATGAAATGTTAGGGGAATCACAACGTGATATTACTCCTGAAAAAAGTGCTGCCATTTTAAGGGAACAATCGGATATTCATTATAAAAATAAATAAAGATGAAAATAGTCGTTACAGGTGGGTTAGGTTTTATTGGCTCACACACCGTTGTAGAATTACAAAACGAAAATTTCGAAGTAATCGTAATTGATAACCTTTCTAACTCTTCGATTGAAGTTTTAGACGGCATCGAAAGAATTACAGGTAAAAGACCACTTTTTGAACAAATTGATTTAAGGGATAAAACTGCTGTTCAGGATTTCTTTAAAAAATACTCAGATGTTTCTGGAGTTATTCATTTTGCAGCTTCAAAAGCTGTGGGAGAAAGTGTTCAGAATCCTTTATTGTATTATGAAAACAATTTAAGTTCATTGGTTTATATCTTGCAGGAATTACAACAAAAACCGGAAGCAAATTTCATCTTCAGTTCTTCATGTACGGTTTACGGTCAGGCCGAAGTAATGCCAATTGCAGAGTCAACCCCTATCCAGCCAGCGATGTCACCTTACGGAAATACCAAACAAATTGGGGAAGAAATTATTACGGATGTGACTAAAGTAAGCAATCTGAATGCTATTTTATTGCGCTATTTTAATCCGGTTGGGGCACATCCATCAAACGAAATTGGCGAATTGCCACTTGGCGTTCCACAAAATTTAGTTCCGTTTATTACACAGACCGGAGCTGGTTTACGAAAAGAATTATCAGTTTACGGAAATGATTATCCAACTGTAGACGGAACTTGTGTTCGTGATTATATTCATGTTGTCGATCTCGCTAAAGCACACGTAATCGCCATGCAGCGATTGGTCAACAAAACAAATACAGACAAATTAGAGATTTTTAATTTAGGGACCGGAACCGGAAGTTCAGTACTTGAAGTAATCACTGCTTTTGAAAAAGCAAGCGGACAAAAATTGCCTTATAAGATTGTTGACAGAAGAGAAGGTGATGTGACAGAAGCGTATGCAAATACTGATAAAGCGAATAATGTGCTGGGATGGAAAACACAATTAAGTCTTGATGAAGCTATCGCCAGTGCCTGGAAATGGGAACAAAAAATCAGACAATAAAAAGCTTAATAAAATACAGAAATAATATCTTTTTGTTACAAATGTAAAAAATACATTTATTTATATTGTCCGTAACTATTTTTACTTTACTTTTGATTTCCGATTTTTTAAAAAATCAGCAAAATTAAAATGTATATCGTATTTTTTTCGAATTAAAAGAATAAATTACTTAGTTTCGCAACCATTATGAACTATTATTGACATTTTTCATTAAAAAAATAAACTTTAAAACTATCAAAAATCACTTATATTAATTTCAAATATTACTAACAAATGAACCAGCACCTTGCTTTTGCAGATTATGCAGTATTTATTATCTATTTTCTCGTGGTATCCATTTACGGATATACGATTTATCGCAAACGCGAAAAAAACGAACATGATGCTAAGGCCTATTTCCTTGCAGAAGGAACACTTACATGGTGGGCAATTGGAGCTTCATTAATTGCTTCGAACATCTCGGCAGAACAATTTATCGGAATGAGTGGTGAGGGCTTCTTCCTTGGAATTGCAGTTGCTGCCTACGAATGGCTTGCTGCTGTTGCCTTAATTATTGTAGCAGTTTGGTTTATTCCTGTGTATCTTAAAAATAAGATTTACACAATGCCACAATTCTTAAAAACACGTTACAACGAATCTACTGCTTTAATTATGGCAGTTTTCTGGTTGTTTTTGTATGTTTTTGTAAACCTTACTTCTATCCTGTATTTAGGTGCGGTTGCTATTAACGGATTAGCAGGAGGAGAATATCTTCATGCTATCATGATTGGTTTAGCCGTTTTTGCTTTAATCATCTCTTTAGGAGGTATGAAAGTGGTTGCGTATACTGACGTAATTCAGGTAGCTGTTTTAATTATTGGAGGTTTGGTTACTACTTACATTGCCTTGACTGTTGTAGCAGAACACTTTGGTTTTGGAAAAGATGCTCTTGCCGGTTTCAGTTTATTGATGGACAAAGCACCGGAGCATTTCAAAATGATAATTGACAGACCTACTGCCAGTTCTTCTCAACTTGAAATTGATAAATATTTAACTTTCCCGGGATTAATGTCTTACCTAGCTGGTATCTGGATTATCAATCTTAACTATTGGGGATGTAACCAATACATTACACAAAGAGCTTTGGGTGCTGACTTGCAAACTGCCCGTAATGGTATTTTATTCGCAGGATTCTTAAAATTATTAATGCCGCTTATCGTAATGTTGCCAGGTATCGCAGCGTATGTTTTATACCAAAATGGTGGTTTACCACAATTAATTGGTGGAAAAGACGGAGCTTATTCAGCGATGTTAACTTTCCTTCCTACAGGTTTAAAAGGATTATCAGTAGCCGCTTTAACTGCAGCTATCGTTGCATCATTAGCAGGTAAAGTAAACAGTATCTCTACTATTTATACGTTAGACGTTCACAAAAAATACATCCAAAAAAGTGCCAGCGACAGACATCAGGTAAACATCGGAAGATATGCTGTTTTTGCAGCGATGCTTTTGGCTGTTTTATTTACATGGAATGATGTTCTTGGAATTGGTGGTGTTGGTGGATTTACTTATATTCAGAAATATACAGGATTCATTAGTCCTGGTGTATTTGCGATGTTCTTCCTTGGTATGTTCTGGAAAAGAACAACTGGTACAGCTGCTATTGTTGGTGTAATTGCAGGTTTCTTATTATCTGTTTTATTCAATGAATTTGCTCCTGCATTATTCGGAAATGAAACTTTATTATACACGGCTTGGCCAAATGGAAAAGGTGGATTCGAAATTCCGTTCCATATCTGTATGGGATTATCATTTGTATTTACAATGCTTCTTATGATTGCCATAAGTTTTGCAGGACCTAAAGTAAATCCAAAAGCATTCGAACTGGATAAATCAATGTTCAAATTAAAACCACAAACTACCGTATTAATTGTAATCACATTATTGATTATAGCTGCATTGTACGCTAAGTTCTGGTAAAATATATTTTACTCTATTTTATAAAAGACTGCTCAAAAGGCAGTCTTTTTTTACGTCTGTTAATTTGTTTGAAAGAAAAAACGTATATTTGACTCCCCGAATCAAATAAACTATATGCCCTAAATTCCAGAGCCTTCGTATAAAGACTATTTAACATATAAAGTAAAAAAAGACGACACCTTATTCAGTGTCGCTCAAGAATTAGGTATTGATCCTTATATTCTTAGAACTTATCACAATAGGTTTTGTCCCTTAACGGATTTAATAGAAGCCGACTTTCCGTACCAGCTTGAATATCTGATTTTAGCTCCGGAGGAAACTGAAATTTCAGATAACGAAAAAGAAAAAAATCGCAAAAAAGCTGTTTTTAATAATGGGCCTTTTGCTATTTCTTTGGATGACGCACAAATAAATAATTCGTACGGCGTAGTTTATACCATAGAAAGTGGTAAAGAAACCCATGAGATAAAACAGCAAATCAATGTCCGTTGGAAAGCAAAAAATGAAAATGGTTTTTACTTTTTCGAAGTAAGCCGAATCGGGAAAGTTTACATTAATGATACTGCAGCCAGCACTATGGCTGAAGAAATTGCCGAGAAAGCTTCGTCTGCTTTATATCCTTTATTAGTAGTGGTTGATGAAACCGGAAAATGGGTTTACATCAATAACTTTAATCAAATTCAGGAACGCTGGTACGAAACCAAAGAACAAGTCCTAAAATATTATAAGGGAGAACAAGTCGAAAAATATTTGTCTATTTATGACAGAAATTTAGAAGACAGTGACACCTTATATCTATCACTTTCAAAAGACTGGTTTTTAAATGTCTTTTTTAATGGAATCCATTTCCAATATCCCTCTTCCCTATCCATCGAAAAAGAAATAGAGTTTCCTTTTCTCGCTAAAAATGAAAATTTACACTATCTCGTTAATCAAAAATTAGACGATCGTCTGGATGTCGACAACTTTTTAGTCATTGATATAAATGGAAAACTCAATGATGGCCGCACCAAAACTGATTTTGAAAACGAGTTGAAGCAGCCTGTAAAAGAATATTCAGAGCAAAAAGCTATGGGCAGTTACAGGGCCAAATATTTTTTGAATCCTCAAAATTATGTCCCCGAGAGCATTTTTATTTCCTGCGATTTAGACTTAGGTATTCCACAAAAATATTCTGTTACCATATCTAATTTAAATGACAAAGAAGAACTCAGCGCAACGCCGAAACAAGAATTATTTGTTGGAGAAAACAAGAAGAAGCAAAAGTGGTGGCATTTTTAAAAAACTAAAATTATGAGCGAAAAACATTTTGTGGTACAAGGAGCCGTTTGCAAATGCAAGTTTAGTGAAGACCCCTCAAAAACAGATAAAATTAAGGTCAAATCACACAAAAAACATTTTGGAAATGACAAGGAAGGGTCCGAAAAGCTGCTTGCTACGACCAAAGAAATTGGACAGACTTTAGAAAAGAACACCTTTGGAAAATGCAAAAAACAGCCTGCCGGAAACAGTTTTTTGCCTTGTCAGGCCGTAATAACAAAATGGAGCGGTTTTTATGAAAAAGCCACATTAAGCAACCAGGGCAAAATACTGTTGGAAAACAGCAAAGCAACCTGCCCCATGGGAGCACCCGATTGTATCGAAATTACAGACCACGGACAAACTGCAGAACCCGGTGAACAAAATTTTAAAAATGCTGAACCCATGGTGCATAATCTTGTAAACCCAATGGTGGATGTAAGGGATATGTATGCTAAGGAAGCGAAGCATGAAGGTATTGAACAAAATGACAGCGAAGCAAAAGGAAATTCATACTACTCAATATCAGGAGATTATATAGGAACTGATGGAATTAAGGAGGATAAAAAATTTATCGCCATTAACAATAAAGGTGATAAGGCATTAACAAAAAATATGAAATCAGGAATAATAAGTATAGATATAGAAACTGACAATCCAGGTATTTTTCCCGTGCTTTCTCAAGGAGAAATTGATGCTATGAATTCCCTATACACAAAAACAGAAACTGACCTTACAGAAGTAGGAATGGTTGGAGGAACTAATTCCAAAAAAGAGAGGGTATTTGCAATTGATTTAACTGGCTCCAAAAATGCTGCCTTTGATGGCATAGCAAAGCTAGCTAAAGAACTTAAAACAAAAGATATACAGACAAAATTAGAATATGATGTTCATACTCACCCTCCAATATTTTTTTTCATTGAAACAAATGAGGAGGGTAACGACCAATATAGCTTTGGGGTTAACTCTGCTTCAAAAAGGGATAAGCAAGGCACTTTAGCCGATTACAAAATAGCTGTTGTTCTAGGTTGGAAAATAGATCAAGATCCCAATAAAATTGACCCCTTAATTAAACAAAAAGCAAAAAATACACCAAATAAGTGGATGAAATACCCTTCAAACCTGATGGGTGACAGAAAAATTGACTTTTACAATAATAAAAAAGACATTGGAGAAATGAACTTTGTAGATTTTGTAAATGCACAAGAAAAAGCAAGAACACATAAAATTTAATCTATATATCCTATGCGTTATTTTATTTCATCATTCCTATTATTTTTTATTTTAAATAACCATTGTTCTGCTCAAAATGAAAAATTAAAGCTAAGTTCAATAATCGACTCTACTTTTTTGTCACAAAATTGCTCCTATTTAGTTACTAATGATGAAAAACTTTATTTTTTTACTCATAAGGATAAAAAAGTTGAAGAAATTATAAACTTTGATTGCTATAACTCTCATGGTGTACAAATTATTTACACCACTAATAAAAAAAACATTCTTAAAAAATTAAAAAAAGTAGAATCAGCCTGTGTACTATTTATTAAAATTATAAGTCAAGATCAAAACGAATTGATACTTCGTATTGACTTACCAATTACCAATTATCAATTATATCTAAAAAATCAGTTTACAGTAACGCTGATAGACAGTTGGCTGGATATTCATTATACTCAAAAGAATGGAAAATGGGTATTAACCAAAATGACATGTAATGGTTTTTAAATATTAATAAATGCAGGGAACATCTATGATTTATAAAAAATGATGGAAAGTATATCATATTGATCGCATTTGATACAATATCAAAAAGAAGTATTTAATTCTAGAAAAAAACATTTAAAATGATAAAAGGTGTTAAAAAAATAAAATGGGCTGGTGAAGGAATTGTAAAAAAAGATTTATCTACTCCGAATAAAAAAGTAGTTATTGCTCCCGATCAACAAGTGTTATTTGAAGTAGAAAAATGGTATGATGCAACACCTGAAACTGATAAAAAAAAGCATATAACCTGGATTTTTCAGGATCAGAAAGCAAAAACGATAGTTTTGCAAAAAACATTGCCGGCAAGTAATCGATATGGTATAAAAATCCCAAAGAACTTATGTGGACCTTTTGAGTATTATCTTGAAGCAAGTCTTTCTGGTAAAAGAGATCTCATCAATAAAACAGGTTTATTGATAAGCGGGGATTGTCCGGCAAAGATAGTAAACAGCAAATGGTGTACTACAAACGATGGAAAGGATGTTCGAAAAGAGCATTTCTTTAATTATGGAGAAACAGTTTATTTAAATTTAATGACCGAAGGACTTAACGGGAATTTAAATTTAAGTATAGATATTTTTAGAAACATAAGTGGTAAAGACGATCCGTGTATATTTAGATATACAAGTGTTGATGTTATTGATGGTGAGGTAAATCTGGCAATTAAAAATACACTTACATGGCATTCGAAGATTAAGGACATGAAGGAAAGTGAAGAGTTTTATGTGAAAGTCTTTGATCCTGCTAACAAAATCTATATCACTGACAATAATAACGACACCATACATGCCCGTTTTTTAAGAATCAAGAAAAAAGCTGTTCCTCAGGAAATTAAGCCTCCCACAAATATGTCTCCATTAAAGACAGGAGAACCGGACAAAAATGCAACAAGATTTGAGCCTTGCAAATTTGAAACTATTACAATTATTGAAGATAAAAAAGAAGACGGAAAAACCACTAAAATCAAAACACTCCTTTTTGATAATGGTAAAAAACTAATAAATAAAACTCCTAAAAAAGAACCTCTCAAAAAGACAATTCTTTTTGAATTCGAAAAATATGACATTACACCAGATGCAAAAACAGTACTTAATAACACGCTTCAGTTTTTGTTAGAACATCAGTTTTCGAGTATCAAAATTGATGGGCATGCCTGTGTAATAGGAAAAGAAAATTACAACCAAAAATTATCACAGCAACGAAGTGATGCCGTAAAAAAAGTCTTTGTTGATGGTGGTCTCGATGCCAGGCTAATAACTTCTGTTGGGCATGGAGAAGTAAACCCCACAGATGACAAACAAGGCCGGGACAATCTAAAATACAGAGACGAAAAAGAATACAAACAAAATCGTTGTGTCGATATTGCTTTTGATTATTACGGACATGATGCCCAAACTATAGTTTATAAAACAATTACATCAAGTCATAACGAAAACCTTACTATAGACATTACAGAATACCAAAACAAAGCTTGTTTTAGAGAAAAAGGCAAACACAAAAAAAATATCAAAATAAGTTCTCCAGAATATAGCGAAGCACTTGATAAGGTTACTAATAAATTAGATTTTCCTGTAAAATCTAATTTAGAAACATGGAATCCTGCTCCTCTACAATATATTTGGCCAGCCAGTTCGAAACCTAATTTATATGATATACACGTTCATTCTTGTCGTTATTTTTCGAACGATAAGAATACTACAATACAAGTAATGGCTTATCCTGATATAAAGTGGAAATTTAATTTCTATGTAAATTTGAGTAATGCTTTAAGCATAAAATGGCAAAAACTGCACGAGAGTAAACATGCTGAACTTAGAAAAAAAGCTTTAAAATTAGCTAACGAGGAAAAAGGGGAATATACTGAGGTGGATTTTGGTGTTAGTTTAGAAGCAAATTTCGACAAAGATGAAAATGGTAAATATCAAAAAACTCCTGATTTAACCTTTAAATATAGTGAGAAAATTAAATCACTTTTTTCTGTGATATCCTCTGTAAAAAAAATATCTAAAGGAATAACTACCACTACAAAAGGAAAATTATCCAAAGGAATTGGTAGAAAACTACCATTTGATATTACATTAAATGCCCCAGCAGTATTTTTTGGTTCAGAATGGGAAGCCGATATAAATAATAACCATAGTGAAATAGGCACAAAAATTAAATTTTTCTTAGAAGCCAAGCCTTTGGTAGAGTTAACTTTAGTTATTGATCTTTTGAGTTTAGCTGTCCAGGCTGGAGTTGCAGTTGTAACATTAGGAAGTGGTAACGCATTAGCTTTAGAAGTATTCAATATGGTTAGGAGTTGGGCTGAAAAAGGTTATGAAACAGAGAATGTTATAGTAAATTTTAAAATGTATATAGATCTAGAAATTAAAGGCTCAGTTTCTGGAGTTATAGATACTACTTACAGTACTATTAAAGATGATAGTGAAGTAAATTTTAACTTAGATTCTAATATTTCTATTGAATTAAAATCTGGTTTAGAATTAAAAGGAATGGTTGTAGTGATAGGAACAGTAAAAAAACCCGAATTAGAAGGTCATGTAGAAGGGGCCTTTAAAGCAAGTGCAAAGATGGGGTTAACATCTGGTCATTCATTAAAATACAATTCACAAGTGGGGATTTATTATACACCATCTTTAAAGGTAGATCCATGCATAGGTCAGGTTATACTTATGATAAAAGTAGGATTTACGTATAAAAAAGTGAGTTCTGATTGGAAACCTGTTAATTATAATAGAACCAGGACTTTTTATGATGAATTTGATATTATGGAAAATTTAGAAAAAATTACAGGCCATAAACCTCAAATATTATTTTGGGAAAAGAAAGTAAAATGAGAAAAAAAGTATATATTTTTTACTGCTTAATACTATTACAAAGTTGCAACTCAGAAAAGATTGATTTAGCTTCAATTAAATTACCAATAAACAAAAGTATTTTAATCCAGAATGAAATAGATTTAAAAAAATCTCCATTTATTTATGATTCTAATCTTATTGCTTATGAATACACGGATTCTAAAATGTTAACTTATAATAATAATGATTTATCTAACTCAATAAGAGCCGATGTTTCAGCAACTTATTGCGGAAAAAATTATTTAAATTTATTAGTTAACAAAAAGACAAAAAAAATAGAAGGATATCAATTGCATACCTATACAAAAGAAGAAAGTGAAAAATTATTTAATTCTCTTAAAAAAAAATTAGGTTTACCTAGTTACGATGATAATGACAAAATTGATCGTCACATTGTTTGGGAAAATGAAGATGAAATTTATGTTTTTAATATTGGCTATAATTCTATAATACAAAATAAAAAAACTGATGAAGCTAATTTAATCGTCCTAATTAATCAATTAGACAATTTAATAATGTATTTAAATAGTACAACATTTTACGAATTTTATCTAAAGGAAAGAAAAAGAAAAAAGAAAAATTTAAAA
>CBFGNY010000107.1:0-15703 GCA_965650235.1 uncultured Flavobacterium sp.
CTTATAACTTAGATCTTGATCCTACGTTAACTACATACGGCGGTGATAATACATTATCAAATTCTGGGATTTTAAGATTTGTGAGAATCGAATTTGCAGGAAAAAATGTTAAGGGTGCTGATACATTCAACGGTTTGACAATCGCAGGCGTAGGAAGCCAGACAATTTTAGAGAATATAATGGTCAGCTATTGTGGTGGCAATTCATTTGCTTTTTATGGTGGTGACGTAAATGCTACAAAATTTGTTTCTTATAAATCAATTAATGACGATTATAAATTCACACAAGGAGTTCAATGCCGTTTATATAATTCATTAGCTGTAAGATCTTCCTATTTATCAAGTAACAAAGAGGGTTCACGTTGTTTAGAAGTAAAATCATATGAAAATAAAAATGAAACAGATTTTACTAAAAAACAAACTTATGTTGCAGCTGCCAATATTACACTGCTAAATGACAGTGAAAATATAAATGCAGATATTCAATCAGGTTTAGTTAAAGAAGCGATTTACATTGCAGAAACTGCTTCTCTTGAAATGAAACGTAGTGTAGTTTCCGGGTTTAATCCTGCTGTTATAATAGACGGTAAAACAGAGATTAATGATGCAAATCTTAAAAAAATCAAATTCGAAGAAATGTATTTCAATTTATGTAAAGGCAACATCCTTTCGGAAAGTAATAGCAACAATGAGGATTTGGAGCACTGGTATGGAAATAGCTTGTTTTTTAATGTGTACTCCAAAAGTGACAACAAAGAAACATTTGTTGACATATTTGACTCTAAAAGACCGGATTTTAGATTACAATTAGGAAAAATTACCGCTTCAAGCAGCAATAGATAATTTAAAATTATTTTTAATAAATATATTTGAAGGTCAATTTCATATTTCCTTATTAGCCATCCGGACTATAAACGTCCAAATCAAATAATGCTGAAAAAATCTAAGTTATGCTATATAAGTTCCCGAACTTATATAGCATAACTTATTTAAAATAGTATAAGTCGCAACTGCTGCAGAACAAGATTTATTACTGCCCACAAAGTTTTTGAAAAGAATTGCTGCGAAAGAAGCTATCCTTTTGTTGATGTATTAAGCAGCACATTATAGCACTTAAAAGGTAATGCCTTTACTACTTCGACATAAATTTTTTCGGAAAAGCAATAGTACAAATGCTGCTATCAAAAGTGAGATCCCAGCATCCTGACCGGCATATCAAATGGTAAGTTCAAATACCTAAAGACCAGAAGAGGTAATGTCGTTACCACAAATGACCGCAGCCTGAAATTCATTTCAGCTTGGGAGTAAATGTCATTTTTCATAGAAATTAAGGGCATATAACGAAAATGACTTTAGGACTCTTATATTTTATTTTTTATTAAAACTATTAGTCTATAAACAAGTTAAGCCTTAATTAATACATTACACAAAAAAGTTTTAAAGTCCAACACGTACTAAGTTCATGTCCAATCTTCTAACAGAGAAAAAATAGAACTATTTATTATTTTTTTTGGAATCGGCTTTTTATATGGTTAACTTTGAAAATACTAATTATCAGTACACCTATTGCAAAAATAATAGTTGTGTAAATAATTCGTTACTGCTTATAATAACAGTTGATTTTTAAATTATTCTATAGCTTTTGCTGTCTTAAACAGCCCACTTTAAGCTTTTCAACTAAAAATTTATAAGCAATATTTGCGTCTATTTTATGCTTTTTATCTGCAGGTGTCCCATTAGTTCAATATTTTTTAACGGAAACATTAAAAACATATCTTATGGATATCTTAAACACAACCTTTTTAGACAATACTTTTTTAAGCTGGCTTATAGCAGCTGGAATAATATTAGCATCAGTAATTATTATTAAAACAATCAAAACTCTAGTAATCAGGAGACTAAAAAACTGGTCCCTAACTACAAAGACTACCTGGGACAATTTTATCCTCGAAGTGGTAGATAAATCTGTATTACCGATCTTATATATCAGTGCTTTTTATTTTGCATTATTAACACTTAAACTTCCTGACAATATTGACAATGTCATTCATATTGCCTACATGTTTGCCTTTACCTTTTTTGTCTTGAAAATTATTAGTGCCGCCTTTAAAAAATTTGTCTATTCATTTATCCAGAGGTCGGAAGAAAGCGAAAGCAAACAAAAACAAGCAGGCGGACTTATTGCCATTATTAATATTATAATATGGATTTGCGGTCTCATATTCTTAATCGACAATATGGGCTACAACGTCACCACTCTTATAGCGGGATTAGGTGTTGGTGGTATTGCAATTGCTCTTGCTGCGCAGGCTGTTTTAGGAGATCTTTTCAGTTATTTTGTTATCTTTTTTGACCGCCCTTTTGAAATTGGTGATTTCGTTCAATTGGGACCTGACAATGGAGTCATAGAATATATTGGTATTAAAACCACTCGTATCCGTACACTAAGTGGAGAACAACTGATTTGCTCAAATACCGACCTTACCAATTCAAGATTACGAAATTATAAAAGAATGGAAAAAAGGCGTGTTGTCTTTTCTTTGGGGGTAACTTACCAGACAACTCATTCACAGTTAGCAGAAGTACCAAAAATTGTAAAAGAAATTATAACTTCTAAATCCCAACTTCAATTTGACAGAGGGCACTTTTCGGGATATGGTGATTTTAGCCTGAATTTTGAATTCGTCTATTATGTATTAGATCCAGATTATAATCTTTTTATGGATAATCAGCAGGAAGTATATCTTGAAATTTTTTCCGCTTTTGAGAAAGAGGGTATTGATTTTGCCTATCCTACCCAAACCCTAATTATGGATAAAGAAGTCAAGATTGAATTAAATAAGGAAACAGCAAACTAATCTGATATTTATTTATTCGTAATTTTCAAAAAACGCCTTAAGATGGAAAAAAGTAAAAAAAGAACAACTTTTGATAAGGGCGTGACAATTCCCGGATTGACATAAACGTATCGATCCTATCCGCATCAGATCCTTTTAGTATAGAACTTGAAATATCACATAATGTGGTAAACAATTTCATTTATGGAGTTAAAGTGCAGGCAAAGATTTACTCCAAATAATATTTAATTAATTATACTTATCCAGACGTTTCAGAATCTGAGTCAATATATCCTGAATTGATAATCCATTGTAAAAAGATAAGGTTGCCCGTAAGAAGAACTGCACTTAATTATGTAAACCGTTATCTCAATTATATAAAATGAAATAACTGTAACTACGTAATTTTAAATCATTAAAGTAGTAAATATCACTTAATAAAATAAAATTATGGAAAACTTAATTAATCAGGAAAATCTTGAGGACATCAGAGAATTAATTGAAAGTAAAATTGCAGATGTGCCAGGCAGTTATATACTCATTGGAGCAATTGGTTCCTTACTCTTATCATCATACCTTGAGAAGACAGGTAAAAAACAGGCCGCATCTCTTATAGGAAAATTAGCCATTCCAATAATAGGAATTGGCCTTGCCAAATATAAGGATGTGATAAAGTCAGAAGTAGAAAATCAGCTGGAAAGTGCTTAATAAGCTTTACAAAGTTTATTATTGCCAGTTGTTCAGTTCATCCTGACACAAGTTAAAAAAGAGCTTTATTTGTTTTGAGTCTTGTTTAGCTAATATAGAAAGCAAAAGCCTGAGAATAAATACTCAGGCTTTTCTATTAGTTTAAAGATTTAATACGAGGTTCAAACTGATTAAAATGCACTTACACCTTACAGATTCAGTTGATAATGAAAAACACGAAGTCACGAGCACAATTTTAGCCTTATAGAGTGAGAATTAAATTCACCTTATTTTATTACATCGGCTCTTTGTTTAAATCACTTTTAATTTTGGAACAAAATCAGAAGAAAGGAATTAAGTATGAATGTAAAAATGCCAATACAAGATAATAAAACAGCCAAAAAAATATTACCCGTTATTTTGGCAACTTCCATTTTCATGCAAATGCTGGATTCTACTATTCTCAATACCTCTATTACTGCTATTGCCAAAGATTTGAATGAATCACCACTGGAAATGCAAAACACCATAATAAGTTATGTATTGACATTGGCACTTTTCATGCCTGTTAGCGGTTTTTTGTCTGACAAATTTGGAACAAGGAAAGTGTTTATGTTTGCGTTGTTGCTATTCAGTATAGGTTCTATGCTTTGTGCTCTTTCACAGAGTTTAAATCATTTGATATTTGCCCGAGTGATTCAGGGTATTGGAGGGAGCTTAATGACTCCGGTAGGCAAGCTGGCACTAATTAAAACATTCCCTAAAAGAGAGTTATTAAAGGCAATGAATTTTGCCATTATCCCCGCTTTAATAGGTCCTGTATTGGGACCACTTGTTGGAGGATATATGGTCGATTATCTATCCTGGCACTGGATCTTTCTCATTAATATTCCTTTTGGCATTATTGGCATTATCCTAAGTTTGAAATACATGCCTGATTATAAATCCCCAATAATTGATTTTGATTTAAAAGGCTTCCTACTCTTTGCGGCAGCTTCACTTCTTTTATCTATTTCTTTAGAATTATTTGGGAATACTGTTCGTTTGTCACCGGTTTTACTCATTTTGATGTCGGGTTTTTTAATGCTGTATTGGTATTATCGCCATGCCATAAAAGATGACAACCCTATTTTTCCCTTAAATTTATTTCAGGTACGAACTTTTCGTGTAGGTATAATAGGCAATCTGGCAACTCGATTGGGCTACAGTTCCATTCCTTTGTTATTGCCCATGATGATCCAGATTGCTTATGGCCAGTCAGCTGTTACCTCTGGATGGATTGTTGCTCCAATGGCACTTACAGCAATGTTTGGAAAATCTGCTGTTATTAAAATTTTAAATACTTTTGGTTATCGAAAAACCTTAATGGTTAATACTTTTATTATCGGCGTGTTAATTTGCGCTTTAGCTATCCCTTCCATTCATACTTCCATTTATTGGTATATTCCAATTATAGCAGTATTGGGTTTCTTCAATTCCATACAGTTTACATCAATGAATTCTATTTCTATTGCCGATTTAAGAAATTATCATACCAGTAGCGGTAACTCATTGGTTTCTGTAAATCAGCAGCTGGCAATAGGTTTTGGAATTGCCTTGGGATTATTGGTCCTTAAAATATTCCAGGGTGACGTAAAACTCATTCACAACGAAATTCATAATGCATTTCGCTACACGTTTTTAGTTGTAGGTTCATTGACAATCTTGTCAGGCTCTGTTTTTAGAAGGCTTCATTTTAAGGATGGTGATAATTTAAAGTCTGTGTCTTAATTTTTCTCTTATATATATTTTTTTTAATGCAAAGAAGTAAATTTTGAAATTATAAATTCAGATTATATAAATTCAAGATTATAAGATGTTGCAAATTTGAAAAAGATAACATTTTATTCTGGCGGTTGCTCATTGCCTGCAAAGCTGATATTATAGTGAATCAGAGCTTTCACAATAAAAATGGAAATAAATAAGCTTGTATTCCTCTAAATTTCAACTTCTCTCTGGATTAATACTAGTTTGAGATTGCAGGTCATAATAAACGGTTAGGATGATAAGATAATTTATTAAAAACTATTTATTCATTTAAAATTGAAAAAACATGAAAATTATTGACACAAAAACCCATGGATATATAGATTATATTATGGGAATATTTCTGCTTGCATCACCTTCTTTATTTAGTTTGAACATGAATGCCATAGAAAGCACTGTTTTTTATATTCTAGGTGTTACTGCACTAATCTACAGTTTGCTGACTAATTATGAATTAGGACTTCTTAAAATAATTCCAATGAAAGGACATTTGGCACTGGATATTTTTTCAGGAATTTTTCTGGCTGCATCACCATGGCTATTAGATTTTGCTGATGTGGTATACAAGCCTCATTTGGTTCTGGGTATAGTTGAAATTGGTGCAGCTCTTTTGACAACTTCAAAACCCAGAATAGAAATAAAAGCATAGACATTTAAAGACAATAGTGTAATAACCAAACTAAGAGTCGAATTGCAGTATTTTTTCAGCAATGTTGAGTCTGGTTTGGTTATTTTTCATTGCAAAGTTTGTGTGGACTCTTACATGACTAGGTGTTAATTACGAATACACATTCTAACTCATCTTTAGCTAATCTAAACACCTACAAATAAAGCTGCCATTTGGCAGCTTTATTTATTTTGATACTTATATCTTTTAATTAATTATTTGATTTTAAGTTGCCGGATTCGTCCTGCTGTAAGTCTGTAGGAGAATCAGGTTTATCATTGTTTAAGGATGACTCCAAATTACCTTCTGGTCTATCGGATTCTTGCTGCTCATCCTTACTAAAATTTCCTGACCCGCTGTATTGGTTTCTTGCATTAAATCCCTGATCGGTGTCCTTAAATTCCTCATTATCCGTATTATCATTTTTTTTCTTTTCCATAATATTTACATCTTGGTTTACATTTTTATCTTGAGCATCATGCCCTTCCAATTTCACAAGCTTGTTATAAATACCCAGCAGTAAAAACGGAGCAGCCCATTGCCCTACAAATAGCGCATTGTTGCTTTTACCCAAACATTTTAGAGTAAGTGATGTTCCCATTGCAGCCAATGAAGCATACAAAAATAAATCTGACGGCAGTTTTGAAGTTTGTTCTTCAATTGCTTTTGCAGTAGCACCTTCTGTGTTTTGATTGTTTATGATCATAATAAATTTATTTAAAATTAATATCTGGAAAATTAAAATACTCAATGGAGAGGCGCTTACAGAATTAAGCTTAAAACTTATAAGTTATCTATTAAAAAAGGGTTTAACAGATTGTTAATCATTTAATTATAAACACTGCTGTTTAAAAAAATAAATATCATACAAGATTTTTCTCCTGTACAAACCGAATCTTTATAGATATCATTTTGAATATAAAGCATATCCTTATTTTTCGATTTGTTTTTTCTTATCCTTACCTTCTTTTTTATTCTGTTTCATTCTTTCATCAGCTCCATCATCAACCCCACGCCCTTCAGACATTGGATGATAAATAGAACCCTCGGTATCAGGAACATCAGGCCCCATTTCTATTTGATATTTATGTGATAAATTTCCGCCAAACCATTCTGAAAACCGCGGAAAAACATTGGCGATAAAAGAAGATCCTTTGGCTTTCCAGCCTACCGGAACTATTTTTGCAGGTCGAATTGATTTTCGCAAAACAGCATTAACTACTTTATCAGGCTCGTCCATAAGCGCCATTTTAGGTTCTACGCCACTATAGTTTGCCGCATGCCTCCATAATGGTGTATCGACAGCCCAGGGTTCTATAGTAACAACTTTAATATCCTTATAATTATTAAGGCGCAATTCCTGACTTAATGCAAGACCCAGGCTTCTCACACCTGCTTTGGATGCTGAATAACTAATTTGATAAGCAAGCGGTATCTCACTTTCTACCGAACCCATATTGATCAATACCCCTTTTCGTTGTTTTATAAATTGTTGCACGGCGACCTGGCTGCCGTATATAAATCCTTTTAAGTTAACATCAATTATCCGCGCCTGATCTTTAACAGGAATATCCCAAAAACGTCCCAAAACTGCTACTCCTGCCATATTTATCCAAACATCAATCTTTGAATACTCTTTTACGGCAGCATCAGCTACCTTTTGTAAATCTTCTGGTCTGCTAATATCCATAGTGACTACAATTGCTTTTCCTCCATTTGTACGAATCGTGCTTGCTATCTCTTCGAGAAGGTCTGTTCTTCTTGCTGCCAAAACTACATTGGCCTTATATTTTCCTAATTCCTGTGCCACTCCCCGACCTATTCCACTCGATGCTCCAACAATTACATATGTTTTACCGGAAATTTTCTTTTGTTTAGCCGTGCTTAATTTCCATGTTGTACATCCTGTTGCTAAAAATAAAAGACAAAGAAATGTCAATAAGTATTTTATATGTCTGAATAATAGCGTTTTCATTTTAGTTTTTAAGTTTTGTCTCAAATTCATTTGTGCAGGTACTGGTTCTGAAGAGCTACAAGTTTTAAAAATTGTTCTCTTTTTATTTATAATATTTTACGGAATACTTATATGATTTTAATCTTATATCGACCTGTAAATCAAAACCTTATTGAATTATTTTTAAATAGCAGTTCATGTTCTTGTTGAAATAAAAAGGCTTGATTTATACTTCTACTATTGTTTAAAAGAAACTGCTAAATTCTGTTAAGTAGTCTGCTTCTGCCAACATCATAAAAACATTTTCTTTATTTTTGTATAATAAAAATTCCACTTATGAAACGTTCCGGAACAGCAGATCTTCCTTTACATTATGGACATGTGCCTTTGTGGCTGGCCGAACGTATGTCTAAACTTGGTTTTGCAATTGTTGAAACTATTGCAATGGAATTTTCTACATCAGAGGTGATAAGCAAGCTAAGTAACCCTTTTTGGTTTCAGAGTTTTGGTGCCGTTATGGGAATGGATTGGCATTCATCGGGAATAACGACTTCTGTGCTTGGTGCCTTAAAAAAATCCGTCAATCCACATTCAAAAGAACTGGGGATCTATATCTGTGGAGGTAAAGGCAAACATTCCATGCTAACGCCAAAAGAACTTTTATTTGTAGGCGAAAAAACCGGGCTTGACGGGAATAATCTGGCTAATTGCAGCAGACTAACCGCCAAAGTAGACAATACAGCAATTCAGGACGGATTTCAATTATACCAGCATAATTTTATTGTTGACAACAAAGGGCAATGGGCTGTTATTCAGCAAGGAATGAATCCAAACTCAAAGACTGCCAGAAGGTATCACTGGCACTCCCAAGATTTAAAATCCTTTATAAATGAACCTCATACCTTTATTTACGGTGAAAACCAAGGGTCAATTTTAAATCTTACAGCACAAAATGCTACAAAATCCAGAGAAGGGATTTTAGAACTGTCTAAAGAATCCCCGACAAAAATCATGAAAGAAATGCAGTATCTTTCAATGCCTGCCCATCATGATGTCAGAATGGAAGATGTTAATATGAAAAGGCTTGGCGCAATGCTGTGGGCAACACATGAAAATAAGCCGGAAGATTTTGAAGAGCTTTTACTGCTAAAGGGAATGGGGCCAAGAGCTTTGCAATCCTTAGCTTTGGTAAGTGAAGTAATTTACGGAACTCCGACAAGATTTGAAGACCCTGCGCGTTTTTCATTTGCTCATGGTGGAAAAGACGGACATCCATTTCCTGTTCCAATAAAAATTTATGATGAGACAATTGATACTTTGCAAAGAGCTATTAATCGTGCTAAAATTGGCAATAGTGATAAAATAGAAGCTATTAAAAAATTATCCGAAATCTCCAGAAAGGCTGAAGAAAGTTTTACGCCTAATTCTAACTTTGATGCATTGATTCAAAAAGAAAGAGATGAATCATATAAATATGGTGGAAAAACTGTCTTTGGGGATGCTAAACCACCCAAAACCAAACCTCAGAATCCAAATAACCAACTGGAATTATTTTAGTTTAAGTTCTGACAATGGGTATTTAATCCGCTCGAATGAAACTCCCCTAGTTCGAATAATTTTTATACTGATAATTATATAAGTAAGGATTTCAATTTTATAAAAGCATACCTAAAACATTTTTTTAATTTTATTGCTGAATGTTTTGACAAATACAAAGGATGTATATCAAGCTTTCTAAAATGAACACTGAAAAGACAACTTAGCAACTGCTATTAAAAGTTAAGCCAAAAACAACTTTAAAATCAAAAAATCATGGTCGAGAAAAATTATGATCCCGATAACGAAAATTGTCCTGAAAAAGACACAATTGAAGATCTTTATTCAAAAATAAATGCTGAAAAAAATAAAATTATCCAGAATGTTGAAGAATTTACAGATGAAAATTCAAATCGGGTTTCAAATAACAAAAAATTGAACAAGCCAGATTCAAATTATCATCAGAATGAATCTGATCAATAGGATAAATTAAAAAAGGCATAGATATAAAAAATCTATGCCTTTTATGCTTTTTAAAATATTTTTATAGTTCTATTTTATAGCTCCTATAATATCGTATTTAGTGATAATGTGATGATTGCCATTTTCTAAATCTACTAAAACAGCATCATTTTCCTTGGTAAATAATTTAGAAACTTCTTCGATTGAAGTACCTAACCTTACAATTGGAAAGGGTTTCCCCATTACTTCCTTGATAGGTTTTTCAGCAACATTTTTATCAGCCACATAACTTCTGAACAAATCGGTTTCATCAACAGAACCTACAAATCCATTAATATCCACGACCGGAATCTGCGAAATTTTATATTTACGCATACGCTCAATAGCATGCGAAACCAATTCTTCGGTACGTACTACAATCAATTCTTTGTCGATGTGATCCTTAATAACGTCTTCTGCTTTTGTAACATTTTCATCCAGAAAACCACGTTCACGCATCCAGTCATCATTAAACATTTTACCTACATAACGGCTTCCCGAATCATGAAACAAAACAACGACAACATCATCCGGCTTGAAATGTTCTTTTAATTGTAATAGTCCTTTTATACAGGCTCCTGCAGAATTACCGACGAAAATAGCTTCTTCCATGGCAATTTTTCTGGTATAAACCGCTGCGTCTTTATCCGTTACTTTTGTAAAACCGTCAATTAGGGAAAAATCCACATTTTTAGGCAAAATATCTTCTCCAATTCCTTCAGTGATATACGAATAGATTTCGTTTTCATCAAAGATTCCGGTTTCATGATATTTTTTAAAAACAGAACCGTAAGTATCAATTCCCCAGATTTTAATATTCGGGTTTTTCTCTTTTAAATATTTTCCAACACCAGAAATGGTTCCGCCAGTTCCTACCCCAACCACAAAATGGGTAATCTTGCCATCAGTCTGCTTCCAGATTTCAGGTCCTGTTTGCTCATAATGTGCAAGCGAATTTGATAAATTGTCGTACTGGTTTACATACCATGAATTAGGAGTTTCTTCGGCCAGACGTTTTGAAACCGAATAATACGATCTGGGATCCGTGGGTTCAACATTAGTAGGACAAACGACTACTTTGGCACCAACAGCACGCAAAATATCCATCTTTTCCTTCGATTGTTTGTCTGAAATC
The DNA here is from genome assembly GCA_965650235.1 of uncultured Flavobacterium sp. Taxonomy (GTDB): domain Bacteria; phylum Bacteroidota; class Bacteroidia; order Flavobacteriales; family Flavobacteriaceae; genus Flavobacterium. The sequence continues at coordinate 11,123 of CBFGNY010000107.1, forward strand.
ACACAAATCAACTTATATCCTTTTATAATTGCCACAAGTGCCAGTCCCATACCGGTATTTCCGGAAGTCCCTTCAATTATGGTTCCGCCTGGCTTTAAGCGGCCATCAGCCTCTGCGTCTTCCACCATTTTCACTGCCATTCTATCCTTAACAGAATTCCCTGGATTAAAGGTTTCGACTTTTGCTAATACCAAGGCATCAATTTCAGCAACAATCTTATTTAGTTTTACTAACGGTGTGTTGCCAATGGTTTCTAGAATACTATTTGAAAAGTCCATTTTTATGTAAGTTTAAATTTTTCTTTAAGATAAAACAAATTTCGCTTTATTGAAAGAAATTCCAAACCAATCCAAACCGGATAACAAAATCACGATACGGGTTATTTGGAGCTGAATAATAATTATTTCCTGAAAAAGAAGAGTTAAAATGTTCTGCTTTTAAATAAATCCGGGTTTGACGAATTCTTCCATTCAGGAAAAAATCAAAAGTTGGATAACCTCCTATTTTCTTTGTGTCCTGAACAAAAAACTCCCCAATTATAGGATTATAATCATTTCCGTAATACTGTGTAAAGTAATTAAAAATGATTCCGGTTTGAATATAAAGTGCTTTCTTGAAGAAATAAGATGAATAATAAAAGGTATTTCTGGTTACAAAATCCGGAACATTTACAATCAAGTCTGACTGTGTGACTTTTTGATATAAAAATGTATTATCTAATCCAAAAGCGCCAAATTTAAACTCCCTGTTTGCTTTTACAGAAATATAATTAATTGTATTTTCATACTGTGCAGGGTTTATAATTTGAGTTCTGGCTGCAATTTGCTCATCAGTCGAAACATCTTCAAAATACAAATGATCATTTAAAACTGAATATTGAACCTGAGCATTCAGCCATGGCGTAAAAACATCAGCGCTAAGCGAATTGATTTTTTCATTCTTAAAATTATTTGACCAATTGTACGCTATATAACTGCTTTGGTACAAATTATAATTATTGTTGGGCAACTTATTCACGTTTCTGTAACGAAAATCAAATTGTATTTTTTCATTTAAATCATATCTCAACTTTGCATCTAAATCTGACAGAGACTGATTTGTAATTGACCGGGTATATAAAAAACGGCCATTCCATTTGTTTTTCTGGTATTCGTACTGGCCCCCAACATTATTTATCTGCAAAAATAAATTATCCGGTATATAATTGTCTGCATCATATACTATAATTCTTCCATATTTATAATTAGATCTGTAATCATCTATAAAAAAATTAAACTTTCCTAAAAGAGAATTCTCATAAGCGAGCCCTGCTTTATTGTATAACTTTTCGAAACGAGTCTGATCATTAATATTACTTGTAACATAGGATTCACCAAATCTCTCAACCAATGTGTTTCCTACCGTTGATAAAACTGTTGGCTGCTTGTATTCGAAAAATTTATTTTCATAATTAAATTGATGTGTAACGTATAAATTATTATTTCCCCCTTTAGGATTTACTCTGAAGGCGTGGTCAAAAAAAAGTCTTCTCCCTTTTAAGAAAGATTCGGCATCTGTCAGGTAAACTTCCAATCGTTGACGATTTGTGAAATTTGGATCCCCACTTTCAAAATCTTCAGGCGTCGTGATTCCGCCATTTTCTTCATTTAAAACATCCTGATAGGTATAATGCAGGTACAAAATATAACGCTTATCAGTAGTATTATAACTGGCGCCAATCCTAAAATTTCCAATACTGGTAAGCTGGTTTATATATTTCCCTTCAGAACGTAAACCTCTGTAAGCAGCGAAAAAATTAAGATTTTTAGAGGTATTCAAAGTAATAAACGAATCGACGTTTTGCCCTTTACCAATACTTGTATTAAAAAACAATTCGGTTAATGGTGTTGCAACATGATAGTAGTTAATCTCGCTTGCATCCAAAAAATTAAAATGTTTTCCCTGAAAACCGATATCCGGATAAGGAGAAAAATCAGTTAAGCTGTATTGTAGGGTGTTGTAGGTCTGCCCAATATTAGAGAAAGGCAAAAGTCCAAAATTATCCCTTCTAAGATAATTTTGCCTATAAGCACTCTTTAAGGTCAATGAAGTGTCAACAATAGTCGTATCGTGTTCTATTGTAACAATTTGGTATTGCTCAATTTTGGCTACCAGCGCTTTTTTCTTTTTTACAGTATCAGTAATACTTGAATATTGCGAATTCATATCTAAATTCTTTTTAGGAGCCTCTCCCTGAGAAAACAATAAAGATGGTACCACTAATAGATATAGAAAAAAAAGTATTCTCATTTGATAACGTTATGTATAATGATTTCGATAAAATTGCCAAAGCAAAGGTAAATTATAAAAACGATTAGACGTCTAATAAATTATAGATTTGCATTGCAAATACAAAGTTAAAGCACAAATTTATTACCAAGTTACTTAATTCAATAAAAAAACCGAATTTGAAATTCATCAAATCCGGTTTTTATTACTAATTACAAAATATTTATCTACCGTCATTAACTGATGGCTCAATAAATGGATTGGCATCTATTTCAGCCTGAGGGATTTTTAAGAAAAATTTCTTGTCATCCGGTGCTAAACTTCCTCCAGCTCCAATCCTGTGATTACCTGTTCTGGTAATGCCTCTTCTTAAACGTTTTGCGTCAAACCATTCTACACCATTTTCAGCATACAATTCTTTTCTTCTTTCTACTAAAATTTCTTCAATTAAAGCAGCGCCTGTATTAGTTGACATAACAGCATTAACATCTCTGTTTTTTTGTAAAGTATAAAGTAAGGTATGAGCACCTACATCGTCACTTAATCTTGCTTTTGCCTCAGCTTCAATCAAAATCATTTCTGGAGATCTAATAATAACGTTGTCTCCTTCAAAAGAAAATTTAAATTTATGAGTAATCCAATATCTGTAATCATTCATATCGGTTATACTTGCACTCTTTCTTATGAAAAGATTTCTGACATCAGTACCAGAAAACAAAGCTACAAAGTCTCTATTGATATAGGTTGCATCATATGGACCATCGTGATCAATCATAACAGCCGGAGCATTATAATAGTAATTTGTCTGGTCATCAGTCTGAGCACTTCCCCAAATCCATTCTTTATCATCAATATTATCAAAACCTGAAGGATAAGTATGAAAAGTAGTAGGACTTAATACCTCATCAGGATTACCTCCGTAACAAGCTATTGCAGCATTTTTTGCTTCCTCCCATTTACCCATTACCTGATACACTTGTGCTAGGATACCATTTGCAACATTTTTATTAATATAAGATTTACCTAGTCTATCTTCTGTTAATCCATTAACAGCAATTGTTAGATCATCAACGATTAAGGCGTATACTTCACCAACAGTACTCATTGGTTTACCAACTTGATCTGTTTCAGTATAAATAGGAGGTGCCGGAAAATTTAAATCTGCAGAATATGTTGGGGCAAATTCCATCACTAACTGATGATAGAAAAAGCCTCTCAAAGCATGACCATAAGCAGCAAGCTCAATTTTATCTGGTGCGGATATTGAAGTACTTGCCTCAACACCATTGATTAGAACATTTGCCTGATTCACCATGTAGAAACAATAGTTCCAGGTAAATACAGTTCTTCTATAGGTTGGTTCACGATTATCGTTTGCATAATCAAAACCGAACCAGTTAGTGGTGTTTATTAAATCATTTCCTTTAACACTACGTGCATAAAATATGGAATTAAGTCCGGCAGCATCAGTAGATGTATATTGACCTCTAAAGCGTCTCATAATACAAGAAATAAAAGCTTCTACACCTTCTCTTGAGCTAAAAATTACTGTTTCAGGCACTCCCTCTGTTGGTTTTGGTTCGTCAAGAAACTCTTCACTACATCCAACCATTATAAACAATGCCATTATGGCAATGAAAATTTTTGAAATTAAAGTTTTCATATTATATTTTTTAAAATTCTAAATTAAGACCGAAAGAAATTACTCTAAGATTATAAGATCTACTATCTGTAGTACCTCCAACATTTTGTTCAGGATCAATTCCGTCATGAGACTGATAAGTCCATAAATTATCTCCTTGGAAATATAATCTCAATTTAGAAATCTTAGTTTTGTCAAGAATACTTTGTGGGAAGTTATATCCAAAGTTTAACGCTTTAAGTCTGATATAATCATTTTTATACAAGAAACGTGTAGACTGAGAGTTAAAATCATTATTAGAGGTTAGGAGTAAAGGAACATTTGTTATATCTCCAGGATTTTGCCAACGATCTTTAATATCCGTACTTGCTGCTCTTCCTGGAGTTTTAATTCCTTCCATTAAACTAGCATAACTGCTGTCATAAACATACGACCCAAAACTATAATTGAATAAAATATTAAGATCTATATTTTTATATTTAAAATAGTTTGTAAAACCACCTATTACATCAGGCAATGATGATTTATCTGCATAATATCTGGTAGCTTCAGAATAAACTTTGGTAGTTACTTTTTCTCCTGTAGGTTTTCCGTCAGTTCCTAAAACATCTTTGTACCACATTCCATAACCCGTTGCCGGATCTACACCTGCCCATTCCTGAATATAAAAA
>CBFGNY010000108.1:0-15502 GCA_965650235.1 uncultured Flavobacterium sp.
TATGGCGAGCGATGCATTTTTCCCTTTTCCGGATTGTGTCGAATTAGCCAAAAAGGCAGGAATAACGGCAGTAATTCAGCCAGGAGGTTCAATAAAAGATGAATTAAGCATAAATTATTGCAACGAAAATAATCTTGCAATGGTATTTACAGGTACACGTCATTTTAAACATTAATTTGTTTAACTTTGTTCGATAAATTATTTATAACATTTTAAACCCCTAACAAACTTATGGGATTTTTTGATTTCATGACCGAGGATATTGCGATAGACCTTGGTACCGCAAACACTTTAATCATTCATAATGATAAAGTTGTTATTGATAGCCCATCTATCGTTGCACGCGATAGAATTTCTGGCAAAATCATTGCTGTTGGTAAAGAAGCCAACATGATGCAAGGTAAAACGCATGAAAACATCAAGACCATAAGGCCTTTGAAGGATGGTGTAATTGCCGATTTTGATGCTTCAGAAAAAATGATCAATATGTTCATTAAAAGCATACCAGCATTGAAAAAAAGAATGTTTACTCCAGCTTTAAGAATGGTAGTATGTATTCCGTCTGGTATTACCGAGGTTGAAATGCGTGCCGTAAAAGAATCATGTGAAAGAGTAAACGGAAAGGAAGTTTATTTGATTCACGAGCCAATGGCAGCAGCAATTGGTATTGGTATCGATATCATGCAGCCAAAAGGGAATATGATTGTTGATATTGGAGGTGGTACTACAGAAATTGCCGTTATCGCTTTGGGAGGAATTGTATGTGATAAATCTGTAAAAATTGCGGGCGACGTTTTCACAAATGACATTGTTTATTATATGCGTACACAACACAACCTTTTTGTAGGGGAAAGTACAGCTGAGAAAATAAAAATTCAGATTGGGGCTGCTATTGAAGATTTAGACGGACCTCCGGAAGACATGTCAGTTCAGGGTAGAGATTTACTTACCGGCAAACCAAAACAAGTTGATGTTTCTTACCGTGAAATTGCAAAAGCATTGGATAAATCGATTCAGCGTATTGAGGATGCAGTAATGGAGACATTATCTCAAACTCCTCCTGAGTTAGCTGCAGATATTTACAATACAGGTATTTATCTTGCCGGTGGAGGATCAATGTTAAGAGGCTTGGACAAACGTATTTCGCAAAAAACTGATTTGCCTGTTTACATTGCCGAAGATCCTTTAAGAGCTGTTGTTCGCGGAACGGGAATGGCACTTAAAAACATTGGAAAATTCAAAAGCATCTTAATCAAATAAGACAAAAAATTTAAATATATAAGAGTCGAATTAATTATTCGGCTCTCATAGAATTTGAACAAAAGCATATCCTGAAACAAAATAACCAAACAAGAAATGCAGCAAATTTTTAATTTCATTATAAGAAACAGTAATCGATTGCTGTTTTTGCTGCTTTTAGGTATTTCGTTGGCACTCACAATCCAATCCCACTCATTTCACAGAAGCAGAATAATCAGCTCTGCTAACTTTATTAGCGGTGGCGTTTATGAAAAAATAAACAACGTAAATGAGTATTTGAATTTGAGAACTGAAAATGACGAACTGGTACTTGAAAACGCAAGATTAAAAAGCCTTTTATTTAATAAGGAAGACACCACTAAAGCACCAATGATTGACAGTATCAAAGGTGTCAAACCAGCTGATATTATTGTTTCAAAGGTTATTCACAACTCATACAGTACACACGAAAACTATCTTACTTTGAACTCCGGATCAAAAGAAGGTGTTAAACAAGATATGGGAGTAATAAATAGTTTGGGTATTATTGGTATAGTAGACAACACCTCTCCTAATTATTCTACCGTGATTAGTATTTTGAATATGAAATCTCAGATTAATGCCAAAATAAAAAAATCAAATCACTTTGGTTCACTTACCTGGAATGGAAAAAGTACAGGCTTTGTGCAATTAACAGATGTTCCAAGGCTGGCTTCGGTTAGAAAAGGAGATACTATTGTGACAGGTGGACAGTCTGTTATTTTTCCTGAAAATATTAATATTGGAGTAATTGATAGATATTACACTGACAAAAAAACTACATTCTACACTATTGATGTCAAATTATTTAATGACATGACTAATTTGGGACATGTTTACATTATTAAGAGTAAGGGCAGAGAAGAACTTATTAATTTAGAAAACAAAAACAAGGAAAAAGATGAATAGCGCACTGTTAGTCAATATTTTTCGATTTATTATGTTGCTGGCGATTCAGATTGTTATTTTTAATAATATGAATTTCTTAGGATACATAAGTCCTTATCCTTATATTTTATATATTATTTTGTACCCTGTAAACAGTAATCGGTCAGGTTTAATAATTTCAAGTTTTTTATTGGGCCTTACAATGGATATGTTTTGCAACTCAGGAGGTGTACATGCAGCCGCCTGTGTGGTTTTGGCCTATTACAGACCTTATATTTTTAAATTTTCCTTCGGGTTAAGCTATGAATATCAAACTATAAAACTAAACGAATCCTTAACTCCTGAGCGTTTCTCATTCATACTAGTTTCTGTTTTATTACATCATATTGTCTTGTTTATTCTTGCAGCTTTTCAATTTAATTTTATTTGGGATATTTTACTTAGAACTTTATTTAGTTCTGTCTTTACGATACTCATTTCTATAATAATCATATATCTTATTAAGCCAAATAAACGATGAGAAAAGTCCTGCTGCCCACATTAATTATTATTGCAGCATGTTTGCTGGTAATCAGGATATTTTATTTGCAGGTTATTGATGATTCTTTCAAACTAAAATCAGAAAATAATGCTATAAAAATAAAATATGATTATCCTGAGCGCGGTTATATTTATGACAGATACGGAAAACTGCTTGTAGCAAATCAGTCTTCTTATGACATTATGGTAATCCCAAGAGATATTAAAGAAAATCTTAATATTACTGAATTCTGCGAATTATTAAATATCACAAAGGAAGATTACGAGAAAAGAGTTGCGAAAGCCAGAGTATACAGTCCAAGATTGCCTTCTGTTTTTTTATCACAACTTAATAAAACAGAATTTGCAGCATTTCAGGAAAAAATTAGAAAATATGACGGTTTTTATTTTCAAAAACGTTCCCTTCGTGATTATGAAGTTGACTACGGTGCTAATGTTTTTGGAGGTGTCACCCAGGTAAACGAAAGCCAGATTGCAAAAAATCCTTATTACAATAGTGGTGATTTAATTGGAAAACAAGGTGTTGAAGAAAGCTATGAAGAAATTTTACGCGGAATTAAAGGTGTAAAATATATTCAAAAAGACAAATACAATCGTGAAATTGGTTCTTACAAAGAAGGAAAATACGATACTATTGCTGTACAAGGAGAAGATATAAACCTGACTATTGATGCTGAACTGCAAAAATACGGAGAAGAGCTAATGATCAACAAAAGGGGTGGTATTGTTGCTCTTGAACCTCAATCAGGTGAAATATTAGCACTCGTAACTGCTCCATCATACGACCCGGGAATACTAGTGGGAAGACAGCGTTCTAAAAATTACACGCTTTTATATCATGACTCTATAGCAAAACCTTTGTATGACAGGGGGCTTTTGGCAGAATATCCTCCAGGTTCGCCTTTTAAAATCTTAACAGGTTTGGTGGCACTACAAGAGGGAGTTATAGATGAAAATACGTCAGTATCCTGTCATCACGGTTTTAGTTATGGAAGAGGCCGTTTTATGAGATGCCACTGCCAGGGTGGGCAATTGCAATTACACAGAGGTATTTATCAATCTTGTAATTCCTATTTTGCAACAGCTTACATGAAGACCATTAATAAATATACTAAACCTGCTGCTGCTGTAGATGTATGGAGCAATCACCTTAAAACCTTTGGCTTGGGGCAGTTTATGGGATATGATTTACCAACAGGTAAAAGAGGAAAAATTCCGACTTCAAAAACCTATAAACGAATGTATCCAAATGGAGGCTGGAGAAGTACCGCAATTGTATCAAATGCTATTGGTCAGGGTGAAGTTCTAATGACTCCAATTCAGTTGGCAAATATGATGGCAACAATTGCCAATCAGGGATATTACTATACCCCTCATATCATAAAAAAAATTGAAGGCAAAAAAATAGATTCAAAATTTACCACTAAGCATACAACATCCATAGATAAGAAGTATTTTGAACCAATCATAAGCGGCTTATTTGATGTTTACAATATGGGAACAGCAAGCAGGTTAAAAGTCGAAGGGATAGACATCTGCGGAAAAACAGGTACAGCTGAAAATTTTGCTAAAATTGGCGGTAAAAGGGTGCAGCTTGAAGACCACTCAATATTTGTAGCGTTTGCGCCAAAAGACAATCCAAAGATTGCAATTGCAATTATGATAGAAAATGGGGGTTTTGGGGCATCAATTGCAGGGCCAATTGCCAGCTTAATGATTGAAAAATATTTAAAAAAGAAAATATCAAGAACCGATTTAGAAGTTAGGGTTTTAAACAAAAGCTTACAAAGTGAATATGCCAAATTAGGTGGCCTTTCAGAAAACATTAAAAAAGAATTAAGAATAAAGGACTCTATTGCAAATTCCATTAAGCTGAAAATACAAAGAAAAGATTCTATTGCAAAAAGCAAAAAAATAATTCCAAAAACTAAAGCAGATTCAATCAAACGAAATTAATAAGGGATTCATTTCAAATGAAAAATCAAAGCGTAAAAAATAATATTGATTGGATAAGTGTTATTATCTACTGTGTTCTGGTTATTCTGGGCTGGCTAAATATATACTCCTCTTCCTTATCATCTACAGAAGGAACTTATGAAAAACAGTTCATATTTATTGCCTGTACTATACCATTAATTTTCATTGTCTTGTTTGTTGATGGTAAATTCTATGAAAAATATGCCAGTATCATTTTTGGAGTTTCCTTATTATCATTGGCCGGATTATTTCTCTTTGGAAAAACTATAGCAGGACAAAGATGCTGGTATGCTATCGGAAGTTTTACACTACAGCCATCTGAATTTGCAAAAGCAGCCACTTCATTAGCTTTAGCCAAATATCTAAGTGATACCCAAATTAATCTTAAAGAAACTAATAGGCAAATTCAGGCACTTGCCATAATATTGCTGCCCGTGCTTTTAATTTTACCTCAGCCGGATCCAGGTAGTGCTTTAATCTACAGTGTTTTTATTATTGTTTTGTATAGGGAAGGTCTTCCATCCTGGTATGTATGGACAGGTTTTATCACTATTTTGTTATTTGTACTAACGTTGATCCTGGAACCGTATGTAGTTATTTTAATCTCTGCTGCAGTACTGGCTATAATATATTTTAGAGGACGAGCTGTTGATAGAAATATTATTTTAAATGGTATTCTCCTGGCGATTATTTCTGCATTTGTCTTTTCTGTTGATTATGTATTTGATAATGTATTTAAACAACATCACAGAGACAGGTTTAATATATTATTAGGAAAAACTGTCGATATGAAAGGTATAGGATACAATACTAATCAATCAGAAATTGCGATAGGTTCCGGAGGATGGATTGGAAAAGGCTTTTTAGAAGGAACACAAACAAAAGGTGGTTTTGTGCCTGAACAGCATACTGATTATATATTTACAACTGTTGGTGAAGAATGGGGTTTTGCAGGTTCTTTTATTGTTATCAGTTTATTTGCCGGATTACTTTTAAGAGTAATTTATTTAGCCGAACGACAAAAAACAAAATTCAGCAGGGTTTATGGTTATTGTGTTGCTGCTATTTTATTTATTCATTTTTTTGTGAATATAGCCATGGTAGTTGGTGTTTTTCCAACAATTGGAGTTCCACTACCTTTCTTCTCTTATGGTGGTTCAGGTTTGTGGGGATTCACCATTTTACTTTTTATATTCTTAAAAATGGATGCTAACAAAGTCAATGAATGGTAATCCAGAAAAAATAAATAAAAAAATCCGAAGCTTTTAAACTTCGGATTTTTTATTACATATAACTTAAAATTTCTTTTTTATACGAATCATATTCTCCCTGAAGGATTAAACCATTATCCAGTAACTTTTTATAATTCTGTAATTTATCAAAAAGTTCTTCTTTAGATAGTTCACTTAATTTACGCTCTCCTGTCGAAGCTGGAACAGGCTGGATTGGCTCAAAAGTTTCTGTGTAAGAAGGTGTTGTTGCCGGCATAATTTCAGCATAATTAGTTACCTCTTCTGTTTCTGTTTCTTCAATTTCTTCTTCCTCTTCATATTCATATTCTGGTTCAATAATTTCCTGAATAGGTGTTGCAGTAGAAACCGGATTCTTTAAAATATCCAATTGCTCTTTAGCATAGGTATAGATTTTTCTTGCCTGGATTTTAGGAATATAATCGATTGATACCTGAATGTCCGTTTTTGTCGAAAAAGAAAACTCTGAACCTAGAATATTTTCTTTTACAAAAGTACCCACGATTTCGTCCCAGGTATAATCTGTAAAATCCATTGAAAGACCTAAATTCTTAGGTTTACAAATAATGATTCTCTTATTTGTTAGCACAATACTATCCGGGAAAACAGTAATTGCAGGTTTTTTTTGAACAGCTATATATCCAATTTCCTCACTTTTCATCAATAAATCATTGAGTTTTGAAGTGATTTTTTCAATCGCTTTTGGATCTTGTTCTTCGTTCAGAAACTTTTTAAATTGTTCTTTCATCTTTTTATAAGTTGCTAAGTTACAAAGTAACTGAGTTGCTAAGTTTTTTTCTTACGTTGCAAATGTAACGCCTAATTTTCTAATTCAATAATTTCATTCTGAATTTTCTTTGTCAAACTTTTAAAAACTAATTCATACGAATGATCGATGAGTTCTTTTACAAAAGCGGTGGACAAACTACCGTTCAACGAAACAGTATTCCAATGCACTTTGCTCATATGAAAGCCTGGCTTTATTTCATCATATTCTGCCCGAAGCTCCTGTGCACGTTCAGGATCGCATTTTAGATTAACAGATGGTTCGTTCTTTTCCCATTGTGATAAGGAAGACAGAGCAAACATTTTTGCTCCCACTTTAAAAACCAAAGTATCTTCATCAAAAGGAAAATGTTCTGTAACGCCTTTCTTAGACAGACAATATTCGTAATACATTTCTAGATTCATAATCTTTATTATTTACCAATTTTACCTAAATGTGTATAATTAAAACCACTTTCAAATTTTAAACCGTAACCAAACATCCGATCCATCGAAGAATGTGAAAACAAAACAATTCCAATCAATTGTAAAAGTTCCATTTTTAAATAACAGCCTAAAATATAAACTAAAATCGCAATTCCCCGATGATGAAATATATTATAGAAAAAAGCTCCGTTTTTATTTCCAAAAATATACCCTAGCATTGCTAAATCTGGCGCTAAGATTAAAACCAAAAACCACCACCATTCAAAATTTAAAAGGCTGAATAAGTAGATGGCCAAGATAAATAATCCTAATTCTTCAAGTTTTATTATTGTTTTCATAATTTCTTTTCCATCATTTTTTCCGGATGTTCTAAAGCTTTAAAGCCAAATTTCTCATATAAAAAATGAGCATCACTTGTAGCTAAACGCCAAATTTTAATATTTTTCAATATTGGTTCGTTCATCATATTTTCGATTAGAATTGACGAATATCCTTTGCCACGATGCTCTTGAGTAATAAATACATCCATTACATAGCCAAAAACAACATAATCTGTAATGACACGGGCAAAACCAATCTGATGGTCATTTAAATAAATCCCAAAACAAACCGAAGCATCAATCGTAATTTGTACTTCCTCAATTGTTCGGCCGGCAGCCCAATAAATGTCTTTTAAAAAGTTTTGTATGAAGGGAACATCAAGTCTGGCTTTGTCTGTCGAAACGGTAATTTGATTCATAATTTTTGCATTTCAATATATAGCTTTTTAAAGCAGCTTAATATCTACATTTTAATTTCATCGTCGATTTTTTCTACAGTTTTTGCAATAAAACCCAGGGCATCAAAACGGTAACCAAAATACAATAATCCGTAAACTTTATCATTACTGATAATATTGTTTCTATCCTCATTATAAGAACTGATGCTGAAATTTAAACTCGCACCAAAAAGTATTCGATCTGAATTATATCCCATCTTTAGGCCACCGTCAAGATTTCTGGTGAAATAGGTTTCTTTCTCGACAGTTTCAACACCAGAATTCCTGCTTTTGTCCTTCATGAATTTTACTCCAATGGATGGAGATAAATTGGGAGCAATATAAAATTTTTTATGAATAATAAAATTGTAATAATATCCTGCGGCAAGCTTAAGGTCAAACTCTTTTTGTCTCCCGTCAAGATCATCAGATTTTGATTTAATGATGTTATAGCTATAAATTAGAGATGGAATAAAACTCCCGGCACTCTTTCTTTGCCATTCGGTAAATGAGGTTATACTTTTAAGAGAGAATTTTGGATTAAAAAGGTAAGATGTTGACATTCCGTATTGAATCGTTTTAAAATCTGGAAACTTCAGATATGGATCTTTTCCCTCAACCCAAGTTGGATCAAATTCAGACATATTCGCCACATAGTACCCTTTAGTTTTACTGTAATTAACCGTTTGGAACCATCTTCCTAAAAAAAAACGAAAATTATAATCTGAAGATGAAGATTTGCCTTTTAAATCATTGTCTTTATTTCCTCCAAAAAATTTAGGATAAAAACCATAACTAAAACCGATAAACTTATAATCAATACTTAAAAATAGTTTGTAACTGTTGTTGGTTTCCAAATCCAGATTCAATCCCTTTTTGTTGTTTAACAAATAGGCATCAGTTTGCGTACTTAAATTTGCCCGCAACATTATTTCATCTGGATAGTAAATAAAATTTATGGTATCTTTTTCGGTCTTTTTCTGACCATAAACTATTACATTGTGGACAAGAAAAAACATTAATAAAAATAAAAACCCCGGAGAATTTGGTTTAATCAGTTTTGGATATTGTTGTTCTTTTTCTTTCGACATAAGTAATTTCAATTGGTAGCTATAAACTACTGATTAAAAGTTTGTAAAGCATATAAAACAGGTTTACTCGGACTTGCATCGTTTGCAAAAGAAGCAATTTGCAGATTAAGCAAATAATTTCCGTCTTCAATTTCATTCGGAACAAAAATCATCTCGGTAATTGTGGCGCTGAATCGAGCATCAGAATTTAGTTGATATGTGTCTTTAACGTTCCAAAACGCTTTATGAGCCAATAATTTACCTTCATCATGCTCTTTGTCAACGCTTGGCAAATCGATCAAGAGATGTTGGATTTCGCTTTCGCGGATGAAAATTGCTGCGTCTTCAGACAAATAAGGCGGATTTGTATTAGAATATTTTCTTGATTTTTTTTCTTTTTGGTTTGGAAGGGTTCTTATAATTAGAGCTTCTGGTGCTGACCCATTTAAGGAAACTGCAATTTGCTCTTTAGTTATAACAAAATCATCCCCAATTTTTTCAGGTTCAATTGTAATCAGTTTGGCAAAAAAGAAAAATTGTTTTAAGGCCTGATTGATGCTGTAAAAATCATTGGTAATATGTCCCAGACATTCTGTATGTGTTCCGTGCCCATGCGGATTAAAGAAAATATTATTGAAATTCGTTGATGATTTTCCCTCAGAAACTTTTCCAATCCAATCACCAAAAACGACAGGCTCAATAATAGGTTTTTCAATATACCAGGCAATTGGATTTTCATCCGTATTTGTTAATGAAATGGAAATATCAATGGGTTTTGATAAGTCGATTTGATATTTATTGTTAAGAATTGCTAGCATAATGGAACGCAGATTTACGGATATTAACGCAGATTTTACGAATTTACAATCAGTGTTTGCTTGTATCCGTTTCATCAACAGTCTAATTTATTCTTCCAAATTTAAATAAAATAAATCTGAAGCTATTCCATCCGTTAAGAATTTTCCTTTTATTGTAGGTTTTAGAATGTTATCTTCGATAAAAACCAAATCATCTTTTAAGAATTTCTCACTCTGCTTTTGTAGATAATTCAAATAATCTAAACCAAATTCTTTCTCAATTCTTTCTAATGAAACGCCCCAAATCGTTCTCAATCCCGTCATAATATATTCATTATAACGATCGGATTTTGATAGAACCTCAGTTTCTATTGGTAAAATATTTTCCCGAATCGACTTTAAGTAAAGTGAATTATTGGCTACATTCCAGCCGCGTTTTTCTCCATCATAACTATGTGCCGAAGGTCCGATCCCTATATATTTTTTGCCCAACCAGTATGCCGAATTGGTTTTAGAAAAATAATTCTCTTTTCCAAAATTGGATAATTCGTAGTGAATAAAACCGTTTTTTTGAAGTATATCGACTAAAATCATAAAATGATTCGAAGCCACTTCATCTTGTGGTTCAGCAATTTTTCCTGTATCGATTAATTTTCTTAAAGCAGTTTTGGGTTCAACTGTCAAAGCATAACTTGAAATATGTGGAACGCCAAAACTCAACGCTGTTTCAATATTTTGTTTCCACATTTCATCAGTTAATCCCGGAATTCCATAAATCAAATCGAGTGAAATATTATCAAAATATTTGGTCGCTTCTTCTAAACATTTTATGGCTTCCGCCGAATTATGAGCGCGATTCATCATCTTCAGATCTTCTTCGTAAAAAGACTGAATTCCAATGCTAAGGCGATTTATTGGACTTTTGGACAATTCTAAAATTCGCTCTGAGGATAAATCATCCGGATTGGCTTCGAGAGTAATTTCCGGATTTTCAGAAACTTTATAGTTTTTATAAACTTCTTCAATTAAAAAGTTTATTTCCTTGTTACTTAAAACAGAAGGTGTTCCACCGCCAAAATAAATGGTTTCAACAATATCTTCCTTAAATTCTGCTTTTCGCATTTCAATTTCTTTGGCCAAAGCCAAAACTATCTCGTCTTTCTTTTTCATGGAAGTTGAAAAATGAAAGTCGCAATAATGGCAAGCCTGTTTGCAGAATGGGATGTGAATGTAGATACCGCTCATTTATTTTAGTGTTCAGTGGTCAGTTTTTTAGTGTTCAGACTTAGCATTGAAAATATTATTAGAGTTCAGTTTTAGTATTAAAAATTATTTTTTGACTATAAGGAAGGCAATTTGAATACTAAAAAACTATTTACTGATCACTTCTTTTAACTCCAAACTTTTCAGGATTTAAAAGCATGTAATTAATTAGTTTTCCTATTTCATTACTTGTATTTAGCAATTCCTGATATAATTCACCAATAATATAGTTACAGGCCAAAGCAAATTCTAACCAAACTTGTGTTTCAGAGTTTTCACCATCGGAATCTGTTAGTTTGCTATAAAAATGTTTTGGATAAATTCGTTTGCGATATGCTTCAGCAATCGTTACTGGAACACTTCGGGAAGAACGTCTTATTTGATCGATTAATGAATAAGTTTCTCCTTTTGGAAATGGATTTTGTGAGCTCAAATATTTTCATTGCTAAAGAAAAAGATTTTTTATAAGCGAGTAAATCTTGAAATGTCATTATATATTTTATTCTTTAATTGTTTATAAAACTGAATACTAAAACCTGATTACTGAACACTACTTCCTCACTTTGTCTTCATTCTGTTTCACAAAAGCATCCCATCCAGAATAACTTTTTCCAGCTACGATTTTCCCTGAATTAAAGAAATGACAAACAGCAGCCGCTAAACCATCTGTCGAATCGAGGTTTTTAGGCAGTTCTTTCAGCCCTAAAAGCTGTTGCAGCATTTTGGCCACTTGTTCTTTGCTGGCATTTCCGTTTCCGGTAATTGCCATTTTTATCTTTTTGGGTTCGTATTCTGTAATTGGGATATCTCTTGAAAGTCCCGCTGCCATTGCTACGCCTTGTGCTCGTCCTAACTTTAACATCGACTGAACGTTTTTACCAAAGAATGGCGCTTCGATCGCAATTTCGTCAGGATGATGCGTATCGATTAATTCGATGGTACGCTCAAAAATGATTTTTAATTTTTGATAATGGTTGTCGTATTTGGACAATTGCAGTTCGTTAAGCTGCAAAAACTCCATTTTTTTATTGGTTACTTTAATCAATCCAAAACCCATAATTGTGGTTCCCGGGTCGATTCCTAATATGATGCGTTCTTTTGTCATTATTGGTTTGGTTACACAAAGTTTCGCAAAGTTTATTTTTTATCTCTGTGTGTCTTTGTGATTTCTCTGTGAATCTTTGTGAAATAGCTTTTTCGCAATAGTTTTGATTACTTTTGCACCATGATTTCAATTCCTCACAAAGCTAAACAATTCCTTGTTCTTCTGGTCAAACTTTTGATTGTAGGTGGTGCATTTTACTTTATTTATAATCAGTTGGCGAATAATGAGAAACTGGACTGGCAAAAATTCATAACCGTATTTCGCAAAAATCAGTCGGTTTTAGGAATTGGATTTATACTGCTTTTGAGTGTTCTGAATCGGTATTTTGAAATTTTAAAATGGCAAAATTTAGCCAAAGTCATTCATCCAATATCTTTAGGCGAAGCTGCAAAACAAGTTCTCGCTGCTTTAACCGCCGGAATTTTTACACCAAACGGAGTTGGTGAATATGCCGGAAAGGCACTTTATTTTCAAAAATCAGAAGCTAAAAAAGTAGTTTTTCTAAATTTGATTTGCAACGGAATCCAGATGATTTTAACTGTTATATTTGGAACAATTGGCCTTTTGATTATCGGATACTGGAAATGGGTTTTAGGAATAATTGGATTGTTTTTATTTTTTATTCTATTTTCTTTTCTCTTTAAAAAAATAAAAATAAAAGGATATTCTATCGAAAAATTATTTGAGAAGATCAATGAAATTCCGAAACCAATTCATCAAAAAAATATTGTTTTAGGAATTTTACGTTATCTCGTTTTCTCACATCAATATTACTTTCTGTTTTTGGCTTTTGACGTCGATTTGCCTTATATGACCTTGATTTCGACAATTGCCGTTGTTTATTTTTTGGCTTCCTCATTGCCGACTTTTCAGTTTTTGGATTTTGCTGTAAAAGGAAGTGTAGCTATTTATTTCTTTGGGATTTTAGGTGTAAACGAATGGATTGTTGTTTTTATCAGCACGCTAATGTGGTTTCTAAATGTAGTGTTGCCCGTTGTTTTAGGAAGCTATTATGTGTTGAATTTTAAAACAAAAACGGGAATAGCATGAGTTTGGCTTTGTTCCCAGTATTAATGGTTTACGTAATCAGTATTGGTTTGCTTATTTATGGTTTTTCCAAAGTAAAAAAATATCAAAAGAAGAATTTAATACCGCAAATACGTTTTACTATTATAGTTCCGTTTCGAAATGAAGCTGACAATTTACCCAAGCTTTTAGAAAGTTTTTCAAATCTGAATTATCCGAATGATTTATTTGAAGTGATTTTGGTGGATGACAATTCCGCAGAAAAGTTTCAGGTTTCAGGTTTCAGGTTTCAGGTTTCTGTGATTGACAACATTCGGGTTTCGAATTCGCCTAAAAAGGACGCCATTTCCACTGCAATGCAGGACGTAAAAACCAATTGGGTCATTACTACTGATGCAGACTGTATTGTACCTGTAAACTGGCTGTTGACATTTGATAATTATATTCAGGAAAATCAGGTTTCTATGTTAGCTAGTGCTGTTTCTTACGACTGTAAAAACTCATTTTTAGATCATTTTCAACAATTGGATTTAACAAGTTTGCAAGGTGCCACAGTTGGAAGTTTTGGTCTTAGAAAAGCTTTTATGTGTAACGGCGCTAATTTTGCCTACACAAAATCATTGTTTGAAAAGTTAAACGGCTTTGAAGGAAATGATAAAATTGCAAGCGGCGATGATGTTTTTCTATTGCAAAAAGCGGCAAATTTATTTCCCGAAGAAGTATATTACTTAAAAGCTGAGGAAGCTATTGTGATTACCAAACCTACAGAAAACTGGAAATCATTATTTTATCAAAGAGTGCGGTGGGCGGCTAAAACCAGTTCGTATCAAAGCAGTTTTGGAAAGTTTTTAGGTTTGGTTGTTTTTTTTGGAAACCTAAGCTTTGTAATTGGTTTTGTGTTTTTTCTTTTTGGGATTTGGTCCTTGAAGCTTTTAGCCTTGTATGCAATTTTAAAATTTACTGTAGATTTTGTTTTGATTTATATTACCAATCAATTTTTGACAAAAACCAGACTAAAACATTTGGTATTAAGCAGCTTATTTTATCCTTTTTTTAGTTTGGCTGTGGCTTTGTACAGTTTGTTTGGTTCTTATGAGTGGAAAGAGCGTCGATTTAAAGTATAATTTCTCTTGGATCTTAGCGTCTTAGCGCTGATGGAAGCAACATCCTTTTTATTTTTTCTTTAAAAATAAAAAGATACAGCGGACAGCAGGACACGAGCGACAGCGAACTGACGAAAGTAAATAGCTTCTAAAAATATCCTAAGTTTATTTTATTTCTTTTTCCTTAAGAATTACGGGTAAAATAAATTGTGTTTTTACCGGGATTCCACGTTTTATGGCAGGATTAACTTTTGGAAAATCAATCAATCTGGCACGTAGTATACTGTCAATTCTGATGGTGTCATACGTTACAGAATCTGTTGGAAATTGTGGTTCAAACTTCAGGCTGGCATTAGGAAAAACAGTTACTTTGACTTCTATGGTATCTAATTCGGGATATAAAATGGAGAGTGTATCAATGTCTAATTTTTCCTGAATAAGCTGCGACATAATTTCAAAAAAACATTGCTGGCGCTGTTTTTTATCGTTGATTTTCTCGCAATCTGAAACTGATGGGTATTCATCTACTTCTTTCCAGTTAATTGATTTTAATTCCCTTTGCAGTAATTCTTTCTCAGAAGGCACCTGCTTGTCAAAATATTGGCAAGAACTAAAAAATATAAAAACGAAAAAAAAGAAAAACTGCTTCAAGGTTTTGATGTTGAATTGTACTAATATATGATATAAAAATACGATTATTTTTTTTGAGAAGCTTTTATATTGCAAATTTTCTTGATAGCTTTTTTGAAAGTCATTTCTTTTTTTTGCACTATAATATCTTTTTGTTCAGGGCATAAAGTAAAAACAGTGTAAAATGCAAATCAAATTCTTTCAATAGAAGGAATTTGAACTTTTTCTTATTACTTTTATAAAGGGTATCTTTCATTTAGCTACTTATATTGACCAGTTTATGCTTGCACAAAAAGCTGCTATTTAGTACTAAAAAAAAATTATAAAAAGTATGATGGATTTACTATTGGTGTTATTAGGTTTTATATGCATGATTATAGGAATTATGGGTAGCTTTTTACCTGTATTACCTGGCTTGTCGAGTTGTTGGGTTGGACTATTATTACTTTATTTAACAAAAGCAGTCGAAAATAACTACTGGATTTTAGGAATCACTTTTGTGATTATGATTATCATTACGATTTTGGACTACACAATTCCGGCAAAAGGAACTAAGCGTTTTGGCGGCAGCTCCTACGGCATTTGGGGAACTAATATTGGTTTGAT
>CBFGNY010000109.1:0-15347 GCA_965650235.1 uncultured Flavobacterium sp.
ATCCATTCCTACGGAATTTTCAAAAATGTATAAAAAGTCATCAGCTCGACTCATATTGTAGGGCTGGATCAATCCAGTTGCTACAAAATAATCCATTCCTACGGAATTTTCAAAAATGTATAAAAAGAGCCATTGGCTCGCCTCATATTGTAGGGCTGGATTTTAATCCAGTTTAATCAAAATATCAAAAAAACCAGCTAGCCACAAAAATCGCTGTAATCACACAAATTACATCAACCAAAAGCATCGTGCCTAAAGCGTAACGGGTATTTTTAATATTTACAGAGCCAAAGTAAACAGCTATTACATAAAAAGTACTTTCGGCACTACATTGAAAAATACTGCTCAGTCTTCCGGTTAAGGAATCTGCACCAAAAGTATTCATTGAGTCAATCAAAAATCCACGTGATCCTGCAGAACTAAAAGGTCTAAGCATTGCAACCGGCAAAGCATCTGTGATTTGCTTGTTAACACCCATATTCGAAAAAATAAAGGCAATCCACTCACTGATAATTTCGAATAAACCGCTGTTTCTAAATAACGAAATGGCTACCAGCATTCCTAAAACGTAAGGGAAAATCGTAACTCCCGTTTTTACTCCGTTATTTGCTCCTACTACAAAAGCATCAAAAACGGTGGTCTCTGCTTCTTTAAATTTCTTTTCATGAATAAATGAAAAAATCAGCGTAAATCCTATTATGAAAAGTAAAATCAATGCCGATAGATTCGTTGTGAAATAATTTTTTCCTATTAAATCCAAATGGTTTACATACATCAGTAAACCAATGATTGCCCCAATTAAAACCATCAGGCCAATGACAAGAGAAGCACTTTTGAAATTGATTTTTTGTTTGATTCCGACAATTAAGAATGCGGCGATTGTACCTATGAATGAAGTTATAATACACGGAAGCATTACATCTGCAGGATTGCTTGAACCTGCAGCTGCGCGATAACCGATAATAGAAGTTGCTATTAAAGTTAAACCTGAAGCGTGCAGACACATAAACATAATCTGCGCGTCACTCGCTCTGTCTTTTTCGGGATTTATTTCCTGTAAACTTTCCATTGCTTTAAGACCAAACGGAGTGGCTGCTGAATCTAATCCCAAGAAATTGGCGGCAAAGTTTAAAGTCATATACGAGATAGAAGGATGGTTTTTTGGAATACTCGGAAACACTTTTACAAAAACCGGACTCAATCCTTTAGCCAGTTTTCCTGATGCTCCTGAAATAATTAAAAGCTCCATTAATCCGCAGAAAAAAGCCAGATAGGCAATAAGAGGCAAAATTAAATCGAGCAAAGTAGATTTACAGGTAGGCAATAAACCATCAGATTTTTGAACACCACTGAAAATTTTTACAGTTTTATTCTTGTAAACGTAAGTTGTATCGGAATTTAGTGTATCACGATTGATAATCATCGTCTGATCCGGCGCTTTTGTGATGCTGTCTTTTATGAAAGCAGGAAGCTGTTCAACATATTTTTCTGAAACCAGAATAGGATCGTCTTTTTTTCCATTCAAAACATGATCAATAGTATAAGTGTTTGAAGTAAATAGAGCGATCATAATAAAGATGATCGACGAAATAAAAATAGTTAACCAAAATCTACTTAATACCATAGCGCTGTTTTTTTTGTAAATGTAATTATTTCACAATAAAATGCATAAAGATTTTAGTACCGAAACGAGAAGAATGGATTTGGAATCCTACTGTGTTTACAAAAAACCGAATTATTCAATAACAATTTTGGTTTCCAGATAGTTTTCAAAAGCTTTAATACCTTCAAACAGAATTGTTTTTTTATGACTTTCGGTTTCATTAAAAAATTGCGTTTCTATTTTGGCGTGATCTTTTTTGATCGTTCTTTTCCAAGTTCCGATCACTTTGCTATTTTCAAGAATAACCGGTTTGAAGATTCCGTTATTGGTAAAAGCCTTTGATTGATGTTCGGGTAAAATAGAAGCTTCCCGGGTTTTATACGAAATTAAAATCTCATCAAAAGCTGCAATAAAATGTACGCTTTCGCGGAAGCTGTTTTCAAGAGAATCATCTTTTCCAAACCAATATTTCAGG
This sequence comes from uncultured Flavobacterium sp., assembly GCA_965650235.1. GTDB lineage: Bacteria > Bacteroidota > Bacteroidia > Flavobacteriales > Flavobacteriaceae > Flavobacterium. The sequence continues at coordinate 2,079 of CBFGNY010000109.1, forward strand.
CCATCAATTTCGAATGAATTCAACTGCAATTCAATCGCATTAATAATTTGTTTGCAGATTGTTGACGGAAAACCGGACCACCACGAAAAGTCAAGAAGTGTAGAAGGGCCATGGCTTTCGAAATATTTTAGAGCTAATTTCGCAAGACCTTCTTCTTTGGTTAATTTAGTCGATTTTAGTTTTGAAACTCTTTCTTCCAGTAAGGCATACGTCATTTGTTTTCCTTTCATTTTTCCGTTGCAGACTAAACCGTCTAATTCTGCATACATCATGATAAGGACCGGACTTAAATGATATTCTCCGGGAACCTTTTTAAAATCCAGTTCCTGTATGATTTCGTCCCGCGTTAAATGATTATTTCCGGATAGCATTTTTTCAATTCTCAAATTAATCTTGTCGAATTCCTTTTCATCATAACCCTGTTTTTTGGTTTCAGCAAGAATGATACGTTTGACTTGCGGTCCGGAAACATCCAGCATCCAATGAATATCATCAGCAGAAACAAAATGCCAGGTTGGACGCAGAATATGAGTTCGAATAATTTTTCCAGAATTTATAGCTTCTTCAATTTCCTTTTCAGTAGCATCACAACGAGAACCGATGGCCCATTTTGCCATTGAATAATCCTGAGCTTGCATCGCACCTAAATGTTTTACAACTTCTTGAGGTGAACTTGCATTGTTTCCTAAAAGTTTTTGAGAAAAAAGTCTGTGATGTGAAATATCCTGATGTGTCATTTTCTAAAATATTAAATCCGAAGAAGATTAAACTTTGAACCTTTGTAACTCTGTACCTTCAAAAAACTATACATGAATAATTTCCTCATCAATCAATAAATCTTCTCGACGCAAACGAAGGAAAATCTGTGCTACGGCAATGGTGTCTTTTTCACAATAGGTTACAATTCGGTCAATGTCTTTTTCTACATAAAAAACATGAGCAACCTGACTGCCGTCGATATCGCCTTTTGGAGAAGGAATTCCGAGAATTTTAGTCAGTAATTTTAGAGAAGTGAAATGTTTATAATCGCCAAACTTCCATAATTCTAAAGTGTCCAGATGTTGAATTTCCCATGGCTTTTTACCGAATAAATTCAGTTTGTCCGGTATGGCAATCTGGTTGATAATCATTCTGCGTGCGAGAAACGGAATGTCAAATTCTTTCGCATTGTGTCCGCACAAAACATGTTGAGGCTGATTAAAATGATTATTCAGCAGATTATTAAAGTCACGAAGAATCTTTTTTTCATCTCCAAAAAAGGATGTAACTCTAAAATTCCGAATATCACCTTTGATGGTAAAATACCCAACCGAAATACAAATAATTTTCCCAAACTCTGCCCAGATTCCGGCACGATCATAAAATTCTTCCGCCGTAAAATCGTCTTTACGCTGATATTGCGTTTTTAAGTCCCAAAGCGACTGCATTTCTTCGTCAAGCGAATTGAAATTTTCTTCTTCAGGAACGGTTTCAATATCAAGAAATAAAATGTTGTTGAGGTTTATTTTTTCAATCATAAATATAGTTTAAACACGAATTTCACGAATTAGCACGAATCATTTAAATTTAAATGATTGCACATACTGATCATGTTTTGTAAATATAAAGCTATAATTTTAATTTGTGTTAATTAGTGAAATTTGTGTTTAAATTTAAAACAAACTTTGTTGAGTGGGAGGATTTTCATGTTCTAAAAGCCATTTTTTACGCCATATTTCTCCGGCATAACCTGTTAAAGATCCATTGGTACCAATAACACGATGGCAAGGAACCACAATCCACAATGGATTTTTACCATTTGCCGATGCAACAGCCCGAATTGCTTTGATATCGCCCAGTTTTTTGGTCTGATCCATATAACTTATGGTTTTTCCGTACGGAATTTCTAATAAAGCTTTCCATACTTTTTGCTGAAATTCTGTGCCTTGTGGCTTTAGTTTCAAGTTAAAATCAGTTCTTTTGCCTTCGAAATATTCTTCAAGTTGGGAAGCCGCTTCTTTTAAAACATTCGGAATTTCTACAGAAACTTCATTTGTACCAACATCGGAAACGGAGATTACAGCAATGCCATCTTCATCGCCAACAATTTTGGTGATTCCTAAAGGCGAGTTTATATAAGCTGTTTCCATAAGTTTTATGCAAAATTTTTAAACGATATAAGTTATGTAAGTTAATTTAAGTTTCATACTCTTTATGTCAAAGAGCATAAAATTTTCAACTGATTTTAATGAACATATAACTTATATAGTTTAATATTCGTCCAATTTAAATTTATAGTTTAAACTTTTTTCAATTTTTTCACTTGAAATAGTCTTTTTTATATTCGACTTTTCCGGGCTGAATTTTGGTAAAATCAGATTTTTCTCTTTTGCTTTTTGCGTATAGTAATCTTCCTTAGTCGGATGAAAAGGTGCAACAGCGTTGAAAACCTTATTCCATTTTGATTGCTTGATGATGGTTTCAATAATTCCGATGCAATCATTTTGATGAATTAAATTCACCGGAGCATCCGGATTTGCTATGTTCTCTTTTCCTGATAAAGAAGTTACGGGATGTCGGTCTTCCCCAATTAATCCCCCGAAACGTAAAATCGTGGTTTCAAAGTTTTGATTTTTCTGCAGAATTGCCTCTGCTAAAAGTAATTGTTTGCCGCTTTCAGTTTCAGGATTCGGAATCGTTTCTTCAGTTATTAAACCATTTTCATCTCCATAAACAGAAGTTGAACTTACAAAAAGTACTTTTTTTACACTTGATATCTCAATAAATGGAATCAGGTTTTCGATTTTATCTACAAAAATCTTCCGCGGAGAATCATCATTAGTTCCTCGTAATTTGGGTGGAATATCAATAATTAAAATTTCGCTTTCCGCTAAAAAATCAGTTATAGATTCTGAAACACTTTCGCTTTCAAGCATTATCTGGAAAGGATTTATTCCGGCATCTTTCAAAATAGAAAGTTTATTTTCAGAAGTCGTCGATCCGTTGACCGAATATTTCTTTTCGATTAATTTTTTCGCCAATGGCAAACCAAGCCAGCCACAGCCTAAAATACTTATTTGAGTCATTTGTTATTCATTTAAAAAAAAGGGTAATGAATGCATTACCCTTTTCTATTATTTTCAGATTATTATTGATTTATAACCTCCTTTTTAATTTTCATTACTGGCACTAAACTGTCTTTTATGATATTTATACTATCATTTACAGGAGCTGTTTCTAAAGGTTTTACAGGAGCAGTATATCTTTTTATTTTTTGCTGAATCAAAACAGCATCGTTCAAAACAAAAGGTGTCGGCATCATCCAGTCACTTCTCGGTTTGATCTGAAACAATGGATTTTTCATTAAATCAAACGAACTTTCTATTAAATCCATATCAAAAACAGTTGATTTGTTAATGTAGAATTCCAAAACAAGAGGTTCATTGCCCACAACATAATAACATAAGATCTTACTGTCATCTCTTTCTAAACGATTTCCTTTTTGCCCTGATGTTGAAACGCCATTGGCTTTGAAATCATAAAAAATCATTTTTCTATTCGCAAAAATATCGTAACGGTTGACTTTTCTGTTTGGTGTAATTTTTATTTTTAAGTATCTGTTGTTTCCAATCACGCTGTCTTTAAGAAATGCAATGGTTGGTTTTGGGACTTCTATTCTAGGAGCAATGGCATTATAGGTAAAAGTTGAATTGTATTTGCTGGCTATTGGAAGACTATTTAAACCAACCGCTTTTTGATTCACATTGGCAAGATACGTTTTGGTCCAATCGTCCAGGTTTTTATCATAAGTGGTCCAGACTGCAGAATCAGTGTCGGCATTATAAACATACAATAAACTGTTTGATTTTGCTTTTCCGGGCTCATAGTCTGAATGATATCCCGCATAAACAAAAAAGCTGATTGCTATTATAAAGAAAAGCATAGTCCAGACACCTTTTTTGTAAAATGTTCCAAATATCGGAAGCAATAATCCGAAAAGCAATACAGTCAGTATAGCACTTCCGTAAAGGATTTTTAATCCCAAACCAATTGGAAACATTAAAATAAACGGTGCAACTATTGCCAATGCCGGAATACTGAATAATAAGTTTAAGCCCAGACTGTAATGTTGAGTAATGACAAAAATTCCAAATAAAAGGATTCCAAAATAAACCGGAATAATAAGGAAACCGGCTCCGGTTAAGCTATTCGCTAAAATGAGATTGATAATAATCCAGAGCAGCAGAGGGGCTACATAATGATTCATCGTAATTTTTGATTCAGAAAAATGATGGTAAAAAGCAAAACAAATCGCTATGCTAAGTGCCACAAATGCCCCAATATACGCATGACCATTATAGGTGAAACCGTTGAGCAAATCTGAATATTGAGGATAAATCTGCAGAATAATTTTCCATCCTAAAAAAGTTACCAAGCCTGAAATGATTAAGGAACCCAGTAAAGGAACAAACCCTTTGAAAATTTCCCTGAAAGTAATAATACGCTTTACTTTACCGATGAAAATAAAGAAAATCAGTAATCCCAAAGCAATAACGCTCATTGGAAAAACCCATGAAAACGGATAATGAATAAATCCGAAAGGAACACTAAAATAAATATGGTCTTCTGTAGTTTGAGTAGCGTTTAAATCAATATTGGAGAAGTATTTTAATAACGGCATCAAATAACTTCCCTGATGCGTTAATGTTGTTTTGTTTAAGTGCTGAATGTCGTCTTGTTGTGTGTGATAATTATAATGCCCATCAATAAAAGCAAAGTTAAAGCCCTGTATATTTCCCTGCTCTCTAAAAACAGTCAGGTCAGTATCGTTTGGAAGCATTTTGTAAATACTGTACATCAGTGAATTCGAAACCGGATATTTTGCCTTTGCATTCGCAAATTCTTTTACAAGTCCTTCGTTTCCTTTATTGGTTTCCATTAACATATAACTTGGGCCGGATGTACCTCTTGCCTCAAAATTTAAAACCAGGCCAACATCTTTTGCCCACGGATGCTTATTTACAAAAAGTGCAGCACCGTTTAAACCTAATTCTTCTGCATCAGAGAAAAGGATAATAATATCATTTTTGTGTTGTTCTTTTGCATATAAAAAAGCCCGGACACCTTCAAGAATTGTCGCAACTCCTGATGCATCATCACTTGCGCCTTTAGAAAACGAATGGGGTGCGCTGTCATAATGCGAAAGCAATAAAAGGGCTTTTGAACTATCTGTTCCTTTAATACGTGCCAGGATATTTTTGGATTTTACCAGCATACCTTTGTCATTAAGGGTGAAACCTTCCTGAATGCTGGTTTCTAAACCTATTCTGTTTAATTCCAGTTTAAGATAATTGGCTACTAATTCGTGATTTGTGGAGCCGACAAAGTGCGGCTTTTGGGCTATAATCTGAACCTGATTTAGTGCTCGTTCTGTTGAGAATTCGGCAAGGGCTTCTTCGTCTTTAGAAATATACTGGGGCATCATTGAGGCGAATATGATGGACAGAATTGCTAAGACTCCTAAGAAAGCAAGAATAGAAGTAGGATTTTTTTTCATAATGGTAATATATACTAAATTTCTTTTTTTACGAGCATAAAATAGTCATTGTCCAAAGACCGATATCCCTGGTCGTACAAGAAATAGTAAGTGTTTCCTGTTTTGGTTTGCAAAATATTGGTAAAGAAGTCAAAATCAAAACCTTTATTGATCATTTTATCACGTGTCGCTTTTGATTTTCCTTCCGAATTTAATTCAGACAAAATTCGGTAATTTTTACGCAATTTGTTGTTTACATTTCGCATAAAATTAGTGCTGTCTTTATTTATTTTATTGTTGTAGGCATTCCGACAGCTGTCTGAGCAAAACTTCTTGTCTTCCCGGCCTACAATTTTTTCGGCGCATTCGAGGCATGTTTTCATGAATCTTTTTTTAAGTAGAACATAGGCAACTTTATTTGTTTTATTTTGAGCGAATTAATGTTTTCTGTTTGCTAACATCGTTCCTGCTTTCGCCTTTATCTCTTCACTACGTTACGAGGATATCGGCTCTATCAGGGCTAAGTTGGTTTTATGGTTTTTATAATTTACTTTTCATAAAAATAATCCTCAAGTTTGTCATTCCGTAGGAATCTCACATTTCTGAATCTTTGCGCATAGAGATTACTACGGAATGACAAGTTTGGTGTCTGTTTTTTGTGTTTTCTCAGGACTAATCTTCCTAATCTCATACAGATCATCACGTCTGTCCTTCAAAATTCTAACACTTCCATGTTCGTGCAGCTGTTTCAATAAATTCAAATCGACATCTACAATCAAAGTCATTTCGGTATTGGGAGTGGCTTCGGCTTTGATACCGTTACTCGGAAAAGCAAAATCGGAAGGTGTAAAAACAGATGCCTGTGCATATTGAATGTCCATATTATTTACTTTAGGCAAATTTCCAACGCAACCCGCAATCGCTACATAACATTCGTTTTCTATCGCACGCGCCTGAGAACAATGTTTTACACGCGTATAAGCGTTTTGAGTATCGGTTAAAAAGGGGACAAACAAAATATTCATTCCTTCATTCGACATAATTCTGGACAACTCCGGAAACTCGACATCATAACAAATCAAGATGCCTATTTTACCGCAGTCCGTATCAAAAGTCTTGAATTCAGATCCGCCTTTCATTCCCCAATGTTGTACTTCGTTGGGTGTGATGTGAATTTTGGTATACATTTCTGAAGTTCCGTCTCTTTTGCACAAAAAGCCAACATTATATAAGTTGCCGTTATCGAGATAAGGCATACTTCCGGTTATGATATTGATGTTATACGAAATGGCGAACTCCTGAAAACGCTTTCTAATAGGATCCGAATAGCGTGCAAGTTCACGAATTGCTTCGGCTTCAGATAAATGATTGTAGTCGGCCATTAAAGGCGCAATGAAAAGTTCTGGAAAAAGTGCAAAATCGCTTCCATAACCTGAAACAACATCAATGAAAAACTCCGATTGCTCGAAAAACTCTTCCAGATTATTCAATTGACGCATTTGCCATTGCACAAGGCCCAAGCGAATAACGCTTTTTTCAAGGTTGATTAATTTCGGGCTTTCATCATAATAGACATTGTTCCATTCCAGAAGAACGGCAAACTCTTTAGATTCTTCGTCGCCTTCCAAATAGTTTTTGATAATTCGCAAAACGTGAAAGTCATTGCTTAACTGAAAAGAAAGCACAGGATCATGTAATTCCTTGTGTTTTACTTTATCAATATAGTTTTTCGGCGTCATTTTTTTAGAATGCTGAGCATAATTCGGAATACGGCCTGCAAAAACAATTGCTTTCAGGTTCAATTGTTCGCATAATTCTTTTCGGGCATCGTATAAACGCCTTCCTAAACGCAATCCGCGATAATTAGGATGAATGAAAACATCTATTCCATATAAAATTTCACCGTCTGGATTGTGAGTTGAGAAAGTATAATCTCCAATAATTTGTCTGTAATTATGTTTTTTATCGACTAACTTTTCATCCAGAATCAGCGATAATGCAGATCCTACTACCTTGCCATCTACCAGAATAACCAATTGACCTTCAGGGAATATAGAAAGTAATTTTTGGATATCATCAGCTTCCCAATATGAATTTGCCATTTCGGGATAGGACTCAACCATAGAATTTTTTAACTGTTTGTAATCGTTAAATTTTAAATTTCGTAATTCTACCTTGTTGATTTGAGCTTGCATATAATGTGATTTCTCTCAAATATAGTAAAATATTTCCATTTACAAACGGTTACAAATAGTTACAACCGAAAGTAAATAGTTTGCAACCGAATAACTTTTGCAACTCATCGCATCTTTGCCATGTTGAATTTGACGAACGAATTCAATTTATATAAACCTTTTAAATAATATACGCCATGAAAAACAAAGTACAATTAATTGGAAACGTAGGAAACGATCCTGAAATCAAAACATTAGAGAGCGGAAAAAAATTAGCTAATTTAAATATCGCTACACATGACAAATACACCAACGACAAAGGCGAAAAAGTAGAACAAACCGAATGGCATCGTGTTACTGCCTGGGGGAAAACCGCAGAAATTATTGAAAAATATGTCGTAAAAGGTAAAGAAGTAGCCGTTGAGGGAAAATTGACACACAGAAGCTATGACGATAAAAACGGTGAAAAACGTTATGTTACAGAAGTAGTGATAAACGAAATATTGCTTTTAAGTAAATAGCCCAGTATAAATTTGATATTAAAACCCGACAGTTCGTTAAAATCTGTCGGGTTTTAATTTTAGAAGATATTATAAAACAGAAGCACCATTTATATCGGTTGTAAGCACTTCGCTCATATAGTCGAAAAAAGGCCTCATGTTTTTGCAGGTTTCTAAAGCCTGCTCCAGAAAAAGCGGACTTAATACTTCCTCATCAGTAAAACGTTTCATGATTAAAAACTGTTTGTACCGAAGTAAATCAATGGCTTCGTGATTTATGTCAAAACCTTTTGGAGCTGTTTTTAGCTGTTCGCCTTGCAGCGTTCCAAAAGTACTTGTAAAAGATTTTGAATTCAGGATCTTTCTAAAGGATTCAGAATCATGATCAAATTCGGTTCTTATACGTTTTAAGTCTGCGGCATTGGGACCCCAAAATCCCCCGGCAAAAAAACTGTTCCCTTTTTCCAGATGAAAATAATAGCCTCCGCGTCTTGCAGCTGTTGCACGTGTAAAACTGCCTCCCCAAAAAGTTTTAAATGGAGTTTGGTCTTTAGAAAAACGAATATCACGATAAATTCTATAAACGCTTTTTTTACCTGAAGCGGTTTCCAATACATCTGTTTTGGAGAGTTCCTGAAGCAAAGCATCTGCAAAAGTTTCAATATGATTTAATTCTTTTAAGTAGTTTGGTTTATTTGCCTCGAACCAAGGCTTGTTATTGTTTTCTTTAAGCTGAAGCAAAAAATCAAGACTGGATTTGGGTATAAGAATTTGGTTTTTCATAAATGGAATCATTATAATCAGAAAGATAATTTTATTAAACTAAAAACCCACCAAATTTCTTGGTGGGTTTTGTATATCTGTTAAGCTGTTTTTTTTAATAAATCAAACATCGGACAACGGGAACAACGTTTCTTCTCGCTTTTTTTGAATTTCTCACAGCAAGAAGACTTGCAATTTTCAAGCTTCTTAATGTTTTCAAGGATATCTTTTTTCTTCTTTTTCTTTTTATCCTTTTTCTTGTCCTTATCTTTTTCTTTCTTGCTCATCCTCTGAATTATAAACAGGGACAAATATAAAAGAAAAATATTATTTTTATGTATTCTAAATAAACTTTAACTTTTTTATTTTGGATTAATAGCAATTGAGCTTGTAACTGTTAACTGTTGAATATCACGATCAAACAGATAAAGTCCGCCCTTGTCATCACCAATCAAATTGATTTTATCAAGTATAGATTTAGCTGTAGCTTCTTCCTCAATTTGTTCAGATACATACCATTGAAGAAAATTATGAGTTGCATAATCTTTTTCCTCAAAAGTAATGTGTACCAATTCATTAATAGATTCAGAAACAAAAATTTCGTGGTTATAAAGCGTTTCAAACATTTCTTTGAAAGTAGAATAACTTGTTTTAGGCTCTTTCAAATCTGTAATTTTTGCATGTCCGCCACGTTCGTTAACATATTTAACCAGTTTTAGCATGTGTGCACGCTCTTCGTCTGACTGGGTGTACATAAACTGAGCAATTCCCTCTAATCCGTGTACTTCGGCCCAACAAGCCATTGAAAGATACGTTTGCGAAGATTCCGCCTCTATACGGATTTGCTTATTTAAAGCTGCTTCAATATTTTTTGATAACATAATAAGTGTCTTTTTTGTAAAGTTAAAAAAATAATTCAGACCATTTTTTGAATCCTAGAAAACATAGGGACTTCGTTAATTCCTGATAGATTTATTATCAAAAAAAAAAGGATTTGACAAAATAGCTTTATTAATGATTGGATTTTTTTCTTCATAATAAAATCCGTCAGTAAATTTACGCATGACATATTGTTTTAAACTGGTGTCATAATACCCTAAGATGTAATAATCTTTTAGTTTAAGAATATTTTGCAGTGTAATATTTTTATTGATACTCAAATAATAAAAAATGTTATCTATAGCCAAAGGTTCTAATTGTTTGTTGTTTATAAATTCTAAATCTGAATTCAGCATGGCATCAAAATAAACCATTTTGCTTCTATATTCTGAATATCCGCCAAAGCCATTATCAAAATCTCCAAAAAAATTGGTTTGTCCGTAACTAAAATTGGAAACCTCATATTCTGCAAATCCTCCTAATGATAAAAATATATTTTCTTTATTCTTAAGAGCTGAAATTCCGGTATTTAAAGCTGATAACTGTTTTAAAAACTTAGCTGTATTTTTTATTTCCTGAGGATTTTTTTCGCTTATCTGGGCAAATAAAGGAGAGTTTTTAAAAGGAATTGTATCATTTTTTGAAACAGCCACACTTTTCAATGTTTTGCCCGAATTAAATTCTTTGATGTCAAATAGTAGTTCTTCTTTACCAGCGTTGATTTGAAATAATTTATTCTCGTAAAAAAACGAATTAGATGTTTTCGATGCTTTTTTAGTGACAGGCTGATTAAAATTTTTCTCAGTAACAGCGAGAGTGCCCAAATTAAGATTTAAAGTCTGGGTTTTTTTCAAACTGTAATCAAATGTCAAAAGAATATGGTCATCTAACACATACATTTTGGTTTTGTTAGTGGTTTTGTCTAAGGAATTAAAACTTTCATGATCCATTTTCTCAATCGGATAATACCGAATTACGGTGCTGAAAGCCAAGTTTTGCTCTCTTTCATTTTGAAATTGTATTCCGGATAAATCGAACATTTTTACCTCAGCTTTTCCGTTGTTGAATTCATAAAGCAATAAATGCTGTTGGTTCGTTTCTTTCGACAGCATATAAAAATTATTGTTTTTTTGAAAAGAAGTTATGATGTATTCATTGCTTGGAGGCAAATCAAAATTTAAAGCCTTTGTTGTTTTTGTTTCCAGATAATACTTAACAATTCTGATGTTTCTTAAATTATTTGTTGCCCAATAAAGTATAGGATTTCCGTCATCGGCGATGCTGTGCCCGATTAAAGATCTGTTTTCTGCTAGTTTTATAGAATCGGTGAATTGATTCGTGAGGAAAAGGGATTTATTGTATTTTAAGATATTGATGAATTTATTATCAGCTGCAAAAACATAAATATCATTGGTTTTTACATCTTCGACATTTAAAGTTTGACCATTTTCTAAAGGGCTGTTTAGATTTAATGAAAAAGAATTTAATACCGTCTGACTGAATAAGACAGCATTATAAAAGACGCAAAAAATAAGGAATAATTTTTTCATGTGTTTTTACGCTCAAATATTGTTCCGTTTCTAATTACTGATTCATTAGCTTCTGAAAAAGATCCACAAATTGGCCTACATGCATTCCATCCATCAATCCGTGATGAACATGGACAGACATTGCCATTGTTTTTTTTCCGTTATCTAAGGTAATCATTTTTCCGAAAGAAATTTTAGGGCAGCTGTCCGGATAAGAATAACTGCGGGCATGAGAAAGAGAAGTGAAATTCAGCCACGGAATTGCCGAAAAGTGAATCACATTATCATCATCAAATGATCTGGTAAAAAGCCCGGCTGTGTTTTGGATACGTTCGATTTCGGCATAAGCACTCTTTTCAAAAACCTCAAAGTCAGGATTATATTTCATTAATGAAAATCCAAAAGTACCATCTTCACGGCCAATTGTTGCCGAAGCATCTACACGATCATTGATGTAAATTTTATCTTCAGCAATACGGTATTTAAAATTCTCTATCGAATTTACCGCAACCAATGTTTTATGCAGATAAAAGATAAAAAAAGAAGTCTTAATGTTTTTGGCTGTCTGATAGGCTTTGGTACAATCAATTTCGACGGTAACGCCAAAAAAAGGCTCTTCCATTTTACTGAAATGTGCAAAATGCTCTTTTCTATTCCAGTTTTCTAAATCTAAAAGGGTTTTCATTATAGTAAATTATGGACAACTTCTGTTATTTTTTCGAAAGAACTAAAATGTTCATGTTCTACTTTATGATTGATTTTTTCATGTTCCCAAGTAGTATGAAATGGAATATGAACGGCGTAACCACCAATTCCTAAAACAGGCAATACATCTGATTTTAAAGAATTTCCTATCATCAAAAATTCATGTGCCTGAATGTCCAAACGGCCTAATAATTTCTCATAATCAATTTCCTGCTTGTCTGACATAACTTCAATATGGTGAAAATAATGTCCCAAACCGGATCGGTGTAATTTGCTGTGCTGGTCTTTTAAGTCGCCTTTTGTAGCCACAACCAGTTTGTATTTTCCGTGTAAAGCCTGTAAAGTTTCTTCGATTCCGTCCAGCAATTCGATTGGTTTTTCGAGTAATTCTTTTCCGTATTGAATGATTTTTTCAATGACTTCAACCGGAATGGTATTGTTGGAGATGTTCATTGCAGCTTCAATCATCGATAAGATATAGCCTTTAATTCCGTAACCGTACAATGGCAAATTCTCAATTTCAATTTTGAATAATTCCTGCGAGATTCCCTGATGCGAAAGATAATCTTCCATCAGGGCACAAAATTTATGTTCTGTTTCCTGAAAGTAAGGTTCGTTAACAAACAGAGTATCATCGGCATCAAATGCGATTACTTTAAGATTTGGTATTTTATTTCTATGTAACATGTATTTTTTTGTTTCAGGTTTAAAGATTTTTTTGTTTCGCTTTTTTTACATGAAATCAATCTGCAATTTTAAGTAAACAATTTCTTTAATGTAATTGTTTTATCATAAAACGTAATCCGGATTCCAAAAAGCAGAATTATGCCGCCGAAAACCATCTGTAAAGTTATTTGTTCTTCTAAAAACAACCAAGCCAAAACAGAGGTAATTACGGCCTGACTTAATAAACTTAATGAAACTCGGGTCGCACGCATATGTTGAGTAGCATAACTGATCGAAAGCCAGGCGCACAATTGACAAATTACCGCCTGAAGCACTAATACAAACCAGCCGGTATCTGAAAATCCTGTAAAAGGCTGATTTAAGCAATAACAAAGAACCCCTAAATAAATACTGGAAGCAATCAGGCTAATGGTCATAAAAGATAAAACATCAATCTCAGAAAGTACATTTTTGCTGACTAAAAGATAAATCGAATATAAAATTCCGGATAAAACAGCAAACAGAAATGCCTGATCAAA
>CBFGNY010000110.1:0-15340 GCA_965650235.1 uncultured Flavobacterium sp.
TGATAAAGGAAATACTATTTTAGTAATAGAGCATAATATGGACGTAATTAAACTTGCTGATTATATTATAGATATTGGCCCTGAAGGCGGAAAAGGCGGTGGACAGTTAATCGCCAAAGGAACTCCAGAAGAAGTGGCACAAAATAAAAAAAGCTATACAGCTAAGTTTTTGAAAAAGGAATTGTCTTGATTCCACAAAAATTATGCATACATATACCCAAAATAATCATCGCAAATTACAATTATCGTATTATCTAAATCCCGATGTCCTTTTTCTAGCCAAAAATCTGTTAGGTAAAGTCCTTTTTACTCAAGTAAATGGAGAAGTGACAGCAGGTATAATTACTGAAACAGAAGCCTATTGTGGAGTTAATGATAAAGCTTCACATGCCTACGGCGGAAGACGAACTAACAGAACTGAAACGCTATACAGTGAAGGAGGTATTTCTTATGTTTATCTATGCTATGGTATTCATCATTTATTTAATGTTGTCAGTTCAGTGGCAGGCGAACCTCATGCTGTATTGATTCGAGGCATTGAACCATTAATAGGGAAAGAAATAATAGAATTCAGACGTAATATGCCAGCGTCTAACGCATCAATTTCATCTGGACCCGGATCTGCAGCTAAAGCACTTGGAATTGATCAATCCTTTAATCAAAAAGATTTAGCGGGAGAGGAAATCTGGATTGAAGATCATGGTATTCGATATAAAACAGATGAAATTATCTCAACACCTCGTGTTGGTGTAGCCTACGCACAGGAAGATGCACTTTTACCGTGGCGGTTTTTTGTTAGAGGCAACAAATATGTAAGCAAACCTAATAAAATATAAATTACCTAGTCCAAAAGTGTATCCAAAGGATCACATGGAAAAAAAATAGTGACATCTGTACCAACTCCCGGTTTTCCTTCAGCATGAATAGTTCCTCCCAATGTCTGCATAATCTTTTTACATAATGCGAGTCCAACTCCCGAACCGGGGTATTTTTCCTGATTGTGCAATCTTCCAAAAACCTTAAAAATAGTTTCTGAATATTGCTGTTCAAAACCAATTCCATTATCTGAAAAGCGAACCCAATTACAATAAATTTTATTCGAATAAGATACTAATTCAGGCTCAACGGAAGCAGTAATTTTAATAACAGGGGTTCTGTCTGAAGAGGCGAATTTTAAAGAATTCTGTATTATGTTAGAAAATAATTGGCGCATTAAAAAGTTGACAGCATGAACTTCCGGAAGGTTTTCATATTCTATAACTGCATTGCTTTCAGAAATTGTTTCTTTCATTTCTTCCATTGTTGCTTCTAAAATATGATTAAGATCAATTTTTTGTAAAGCCTCTCTGGTATATTTTATTCTTGAAAATTTAAGTATATCATCCAGCAAAACCCTCATTCTGCTGGCTGAGTTTGATACCCGGTGTAATGAACTCGTTACTGACTCTAACTGTATAACATCCGGCTCAGCAAGCATTTTGGAAGTAAATAACTGAATTTTACGTAAAGGCTCCTGCAAATCATGTGTACTTATCCAATTCAGATTTTCCAGTTCTGAATTCGTTTCTTTCAATATTTCACTTTGAGTACGGTATTTCTCTTCCTCTTCACTTAAAATAATCATCATTAACTGATTATGAAGAATATGCGCATATTGTAATGCCCCATTTATTTCATATTCTTTCCAAGGAGTACTTTGGTTTTTTATAATCTGCTTCCAAATATTAAATGAATTTCTTGGATGTAAACCGTTACTATCTTTTACAATTGTTTTTTCGGGATCACCTCCCCAATTAATTTCTGATATTGTTTCAGGCCTGTACCATATTATATAATCATCACTTCCCAAGGAATGAAAAATAATACCTGCAAAATCAGAAAATTCATCAAACTCAGGAATATAATCACTAAGTTTATTGGTCGTAAACATTTTTTCTGAGATCTGTTCATCAATTTGTGATATCAATTTTGTAATTTGATGATCTAATGGTGTAATACCATTTTTATAGATTTTCCCCCTTGCCACAATAGAAACTCCTGATGCATTGCAAACTTGAAGTAACTGCGGAGCATCAATAATTTTTTCTACAGATTCCTCTAAAAGTGGAAAATCCAAACTTGTTAATTTTTCAAGTGCAAGAGCCGTTTTTTGTGCAGTTATATTTTCGTCGTTTGATTGTCTGATATCAATCTGAGAAGTGATAAATTGTCCCTGAAGTTTTGCTGCCAGCCTGATTTCTGGGGACAGGTTTTTTTTAGAATAATGATGACAGGCAATCAGTCCCCATAGACGGCCATGATGAATAAGAGAAATAGTTAGTGTTGCCCCAACTCCCATGTTTTTTAGATATTGAACATGAATTGGTGACGTACTTCTAAGTATGGAAAGACTTAAATCCAGATTTTTATTTTCTTTATCATCTACCGTAAAAATCGGAACCGGCTCATAATCCATATCAACTATCAGCCTAAGCTGGTTTTTAATATATAATTCTCTCGCCTGAGCCGGAATATCGGTATGTGGATAATGCAATCCCAAAAATGACTCCAAATCTTCCCTGCAATTTTCAGCATAAACTTCACCGTTATACTGTTCATCAAAACGATAAATCATCACACGGTCGTAGCCTGTTATTTCACGAGTTCCTTGCGCAACAAGGTTACACAACTCCTTTAGAGACCTGGTATTATTCATTTGTGTCACAAACTGAATTGTCTGTGTGTAGACATCAATCAGTTTTTCCTTGCCTGAAAATAATGTCTCCGCTTCCAAAATGTATATATCAAAGCTCTTGTGGATACTAATCTGAAATAATTTTCCCAGTAAATCAACTTCAAGTGGAAATACATCCTGAATTTTATCATCATTTATGTATTCCAAAATTTGCTTTTCTACTTTTGATCCAAAAACATCAATTAAATATTTTCCTAGAACCTCATTATGTGGCACACTAATAAATGAAGAAATTTTATCTGTGCAATAATCTATTTTCCAGTCATAAGTTAGACCATTTAAAAAGCCATGAGGCTGTATTTTGCCCGGTATGTGTATGGGTTCATGCTCACAATTTGTCAATGTGACAATATCACGATTAACTATATCCTTAATCTTCATGCTTTTTCTGTACTCTCAAAATGGTTATAAATACTATCAAAAGCATATATGGCTCCTTCTATAATAGTTTCTCTGCAATTATAAATCTGATCATATTCTTCCAGAAAATTAAGGAACGATTTCCAGTAACTTCCTGTTTTTTCTCCGTATCCATTAAAATATAAAATTCCCTGCCCTTTGTCGAGTCCGGGTATTGTAATACTATTTTTTAATATAAATCTGCCTCCAAGGGTTGATCCTTCAATAACATACAATATACCAAGAGCAAAAGGCACAGTCGCTTCTGAAATATTAAAAACACGGTTTACAACAGGTTTATTATGATTAAGATAAAAAAGATCATCTTCAATAAGATGTGACTTTTTTCTTTGATTCAAATCATCTATTACATTATAAAGCAAAGGAAAAACCAAATTCTCGGTATCCTTATGAACATCGTGCATCAGGCATAGATAATGAACATAATCAGACAATTTCATTTCTGGAGATACAATTGATGCTGAAACCGACAGGCCTTCTAATTTTTTATGTGAATCTGCTGTTCGGGATTTTAAATCAATAAGAAAATTTGATGATGATAAAGAAGTCAAATTTGCACTCATTATAGGAATATTACTTTGTTTTAGGAGAGCCAAATTACATTTACTTCTCCTAACAAATGTATAAAAAAACATTGTATCAATTTTTAAATTCGACACTAAAAATATTCCTTCTTTTGAGAAATATTTAACAAAACTACTAAACTATTTTGTTTAAATTTAATTATTAAAAATTAAACAAACTAGCCAAATGTAAAACAATATACTATATACTGTTTAATAAATTAAATAAAAAAATAAACAAATTATATTTTTTTTAAATTCAAAATATTATCATTGTGCTATAATTTTGAAATACTTTCTGAAAGTAATGTAATATTGTCAATTCAAATAACAGATAACTTCGTAATAAAATAAACGCCATGTACCCAAACATCAGAATTTTAAAGGATATTGTTGAAAATACTCCTTTACCTATTGCAGTATATACCGGTGATAAATTAAAAATAGAATTGGCGAATACTGCAATGATTCACACCTGGGGAAAGGGCAATCAGGTAATAGGTAAAAATTATTTAGATGTACTTCCGGAAATTAAAAATGACGTTTTTTTTGAACAGGCAACCAATGTACTAAAAAGCGGAATAGCTTATCATGGAAAAAACAAAAAAGTAGATTTGATAATTGACGGTAATATGAAATCACATTATTTTAATTACAGTTTTATTCCCCTTTTTGATGCAGATGAAAAAGTCTATGGTGTTATGAATACTGGGGTAGATGTCACTGAATTATACTTAGCGAAGCAGCAGGTACAAAGTGCCGAAGAAAGGCTTCGAATAGCTATTGAATCATCCGGAATGGGAACTTATGAAATTGATCTTGCAACTAAAGAAATAAAAAGTTGCGAAAACTTTAACCAAATTACCTACATCAATGAAACAATATCCAGTGCCGAATTAATTACAAAGCTACATCCTGATGACGTGGCAGTACGTGAAAAAGCTTATAAAGAAGCTGAACAAACCGGAAAAATTTCCTATGAAGCCAGAATATTAAATAATGACCTTTCATCAAAATGGATTAAAATTAATGGTAAAATTATTAAGGATGAAAATGGTGAGCCAATCACTATCATAGGAACGGTTCAGGACATTAATGAGCACAAGGAATTTCAGGAAGAATTAAAAAAACAAGTAGCCGAGAATACAGAACAGCTAAGACGCTCTAATGATGATCTTTTACACTTTGCCAATGTAGTAAGTCATGATTTAAGGGAACCGGTGCGAAAAATTAAAATTTTCAATAACTATATTAGAAGGGAAAAGGACTCCAATTTTAATGAGAACTCCATAAAATATCTAAATAAAATTGATCAGTCTGCAGAAAGAATGCAGAATATAATTGAGGGTATTCTTGACTACTCTACTTTAGATAAAAACAAACAGCCTATTGAAGAGATAGATCTTAACGAAATCGTAGAAAATATAAAAACAGATTTGGAGCTTATTATAAAAGAAAAGGGTGCTATCTTAATAACTTCAGAACTTCCTGTAATACAAGGAGCGGCAATTCTTATTAACCAGCTTTTTTATAATCTGATACAAAATGCCTTAAAGTTTTCAAAAAACGATGAGCCTCCAAGAGTGATAATAAGCTGTTTATTACTTAATAAAGACAACATTGATTGGGTAGAAATTATCATTAAAGATAATGGAATAGGATTGGAAGCGGCCTTTGTCGAAAGAATATTTAATGCTTTTGAAAGACTGCATTCTAAAGATCAATATGAAGGAAACGGCCTTGGTCTTTCCCTTTGCAGAAAAATAGCAATAAGACATAACGGAACCATTACTGCGAAAGGTGAAAAAGATAATGGAGCTGAATTTGTAGTGACGCTGCCCATAAAGCAAATCGAAGAGTCAATTTAAATAATTTGTGTTGACAGCAATCTTATTCTTAAATTTTCTTAAATATTTCTTTCATGGTAATTGAATCAGAAGCCTCCATATCTATCAATTTTAGGGACTTAACCATTTTATGAGTAGTGGTTTTGTATTTCAGGAAGTGTGGCGTTTTTAAGTGTGACTCATATGCATCTTTGTCTGCATAAATTTCAAGAATTCTAATCTGGTTATGATTTTCTTTTTGAAACATGGGGAAAATTGAAATAACGCCTGGCTCCAGTTTAACCGATGCACTCGCTTCTTCATTGAGAATATCCATATATTCTTTAAGAAAGGACGGTTCAATTTCAATTTCTGAAATCCTAATTATCATGTCATTTTTTTGAGCAAATATTGCATTGCTGCAAAAGAGAAAGAAAAGGATGATTATATATTTTTTCATGCTAAAAGTTTTTTGATATATAAATATCTTAATTAGTAATTATTGTCAAAAAATGTTCGGCAACTCATTGAAGAATTTGCAAATCATCCCAAAACAAAACCAACTTTCCATTAAGCCAAATGCCCAAATCCTTTGTAGTGGTTGTTATAGGCAATTCTTATTACTTTAGTTCAATGAACAATTTCTGTCAGTAAAATAAATAACTGAATTAATGTAATAAATATAGTAACATGTGAGACATAATTATTTTCTTTTAAGTAATTGACTATTTTAAGTTGTAGATTTTTGTTTAATTTCTTCTTTATATTTTTCATTAACGTAAAACAGAAACTAAAAAAAGGTATAGCAATACTTAAAAAAAATATAACTTGCAAAGAAGTTAGCTCATTCTCAATACTTCCGATAAGTTTTTTTATAATTATTAAAAGGAAAGTGAAAATTATTTGATATTTGGCAAATTTTAATCCTTTAGTTATACTATATACTAAAAAGTTTAGGGTCAATAATAAAAAAACGTAAAATATTATCATTTGGTTATATTCTGTTTTGAATTTTGGTGCGCTACAATTGCCTATCACATTCTGGCGCTTGGCGAGGTTGGCGAATAAGATGCGAGATTTTTCGGTTAAGCACAAATTTACCAAATATAAAACCAGCTTTCAATTAAGCCAAATCCCCAAATTTCTTGTAGCGTTTGTTAGCGGTTTGGGCTTATTTCGTGCTCGGTTTTTGTAATGTTATTGTTATTTTGAATAAACGTTTTTATTATGAAGTTCCATCCATTTGGTTGGGTCTGCAATGTCTATCCAACCAAATTTACGATATAGATCGTGTGCGTCTCCTGTGAGTAAGATCCAACGTCTTAAACCTTGTAGACTCGGATAGTCCATAACCGTTTCCATTAACCATTTAGAAAGCCCCAATCCTCTGTATTCTTCTAAAATATATACGTCGCCCAAATAGGCAATCGTTGAAAAATCGGTAATGATTCTTGCAAGGCCAATTTGTTTTTCGTCTTGGTAAACACCAAAGCAGAATGAATTTTCAATAGCCGTTTGCACCTTGTCTTTCGGAATATTTATGCACCAATACGCTTTAGTTGATAAAAATTCGTGAATGGCGTCAATGTCTAATTTTACCTTGTCGGTTGAAATGCAAAACTCGCCTTTGTATATGTTTACGTCTGTCATAGTTTCTGTTTACTGTGCGGTGTCGTTTTAGCCTGACCGCTAACGTTCCTACGCTACAAGCAATTTGGGACTAAATTAAGCCCATTATTCGGATTTGCCAAATCTTCCAAATACAAACCAATTTTTCAATTAAGCCAAATCCCCAAATTTTTTGTAGCGTGTGTTAGCGGTAGTGCTTATTCAAAAATATTTTTATAATTCTGCTCTTCTAGTTTTCCAAATCGGTAATAAGTTCTAAGTTCATCTGAAAACATTCTAATATTTTCTGCTTTTGTTTGAAGAAAAAAGTATTTATTGTATTCTCCATTCTTTTTATATATCTCGATATAATTTTTAACACCATTTGATTTTTTACGTTGCCAAGCTCTAATATTTCCGTTAAATTTTCCACGAAAATAATCGTTTAGTATTTCTATTTTTTCTATTTCATAGATTGTGAAAACATCCACATTACAAGTAATTTTTTCTGAATCTATAATCAAGTATCCATCAAATTTTCCAGTAGCTACTTCATATTTAAAATAGTTACTTGTGATGAAATAAAGAAAGTATAGAAAAGCAATTATTACAAAAAGAACACCCAGTACATCAAGGTCTTCTTCATACTTTGGAAATATTGATTTTAAAAAATTAAACAAAAGGGGTAATAACCATAAGGCTAATGTTGCTACTAAATTATTATCAATTTCAAATGAATTTTTAGGAGTATATATTTTTAGTTTCTTTTCCATAGTTTCTTCAATTCTCCGTCTTTTTTGGGCGCATTACTGCTAACGTCAGCATGTAAAAAAACTAAAATCAACCTCTTGAGAATCTCATATTTGAGTTTTTATTTGGTTAGCCCTCCGAATATTTTCTAAATTTGAAGAGTTTTTTTCACAGCCTGACGTTCTGGCGCTACAAGCAGTTTGGGATTAAATCAGCGTTATCTTTCGGATTTACCAATCTTCCAAATACAAACCAATTTTTTCATTAAGCCAAATCCCCAAATTCCTTGTAGCGTGTGTTGGGCGTTCGCTTTTTTTTTATTATTTACTTGAATCTACATTCGCCATCTCTTTTTACATCTTCAATTCTTTTCGCATAATCGTTCTCAACTTCTTTAAGATATTCTTCTTTATCTGTGGAACTTAAATACTCATCTTTTTTAATTTTTTCTAAATCCTCTTTATGTGTTTTTTCAATCCATTCTAGGTTATGTTCCATAAAATCTTTCTTACCAGAAGGCATAATATTATTAAATTCTTCTTTTGTTAAATAGGTAATATTACTTTCTGTTTTAGTTTGTTCGATTTCAGGATTGCTATTAATTTCTTTAATAGTTTCCATAATAATATCTTTAATGACAAAATATGCCCTTGATTCAGCATCACTTTGAATAGTACTTAGATATCGAGCATTTGAATCAATAAGAAGAGTGTAATCTCCATTTTGATCAAATAAAACATTTAAGTATTCAAATTGCATTTTATTATCAGTAATCCTATTTTTAAATCTTAAAGATAATACTCGAAAACTAATGTTGTCAGCTTTAAATTTTGATATTATTGTAGTTTTTATTTCTTCATCTAAAAGCACTATTGTATGACCTGATGGCACCCAACATTTATCGACCATTGTTTTTAGGTCAATTTCAGTATTATTAAGTACCTCCATTTCTAATTCGTCTGGATATAATGAAAGTTTTTTTACTTGAGAAGTGATTGAATCTAATTGTAGTTCAATTATTTCATCTAAAGTTGGTTCTGAAGTTGTCTTATCTACAATCCAATTGTTAAATTCCTTAATCATTTTGACTTTGCCACTCCCTGTGTTTGTGTCCATCTTCGAACAAGAGTAAAATGTTATAAACAAACCAATAATAGTAATTTTTAATATTTTCATTTTAATAGATGTTATTTTTTTGACTTCCAAATGTTAAATGTTTTTCTGATTTCTTCCCAATATGTTTTGTCTGCTATTTTGGGATATGAAGGATGATAAACATCGATACATAATTTATCATCAGAAATTATATAAAAGGCTGTGTTTTTAGTGTTGATTTCTGCGTATTTCTTTTCTGTGTTTTTAATATTCCAACCGATTTTAGCTAAATCTTCTGTTTCAAAATATTTGAGTGTATTTCCAAATATTATTATGTTTGGTCTTAAATAGTCAATTTGCTTCAAGAGTTCATACTTTCCGTTATTGTATGCTTTTTTAATTTCCAAATCAGTTGAAGAAGAATTAGCAGGAAATTTGTTAATATTGATATATGCAATTTGTTGGATTACTTCATATGCTTCTTGATTTGCATATGGTACATTTTCCCATTCAACATTCGGATTTAAGATTCCATATGTAGCATAAATCATTTTTCGAAATGTAGGCACAGATAATGCATTTTTAATATGCCAACCGTTACGGAAACCTTCACATACATCTATTTCTTTTTCTTTATCTTCTGAAGAAATGTTTGCTTCTTTCAAAATCCACAGAATTTTACACGACGCTTTATCGTATTCAATATCATTTATTTTTCCGTCAATTATTTTTTTCATTTAGTTTATTCTGTGGTTTCTGTTTAAAGTGACGCACAACTTGCATATATGTCTGACAATATCCGACTTACCCACCTTAAATTGGGTGGCTATGTCTGACAAATGTCAGATTTATTGTTGGTCAAATATATGATAATTTCCTGTTAATCATTAATTAGGGCTGTTAATTTGTCTCATCCTTTTGTAGTAAGAAATTGTAATTTTAATAGTCTTTAGCACACATGGTTTATGCATTTCAAAATACTAGCATAAAATTAGTATGCCACATTATTATAAAACCTAAAGCCCTAGCCCTGATGGGAACGGCATCCTTTTGTGGCGGGGTTCGACACAAAAGATATAGTGTACAGCAGGAAACAGCTCCTGATTCAAAAACTTAAAATTCTTAAAAACAAAAAAGCTGCTCCGGGGCAAAGGTAGAGCAGCTTTTTACAACTAAATAATTGAATTATTTAATTGGTTGTATTCCCTGATGAGTCGGAGTTACTTGTTTTATTGTTCCGTCGGGATTGAATTCTAATTTATCGATGCAGACTTCACGGTGATAACCGCCGGCCTCACCCATTTTTATTCCCGAGGGATAAGAAAATCTGTGATAGGTAATGTACCATTCGTCTTTGTTTGGGATTTGTAAAACCGAATTATGTCCCGTTGCATAAATTCCCTGATCCGGGATTCCCTGAATTACAATATTGTTTTCGGGAATTTCAATTGGTCCTAAAGGCGATTTTGAAGTTCCGTATCGTACTTTGTAATTTGGGCTTCGGGTATCGTCTTCACTCCACATGAAATAATAGGTTCCTTTTCTGTAGATGATGTACGTTCCCTCGCGGTAAGTTTTATCAACCTTAATTAATTTTACATCCCCTTTGAATGAGGTCATATCATCGTTCAATTCGGCTACAGCCATATAATTATTGCCCCAGTACAAATAACTTTTTCCGGTTTTAGGATCTGTAAAAACATCCGGATCAATTTCCTGACCGCCTTTTACTCCTTCGGGCTTGGTGGCTACTAAAGCTTTGCCACTATCTTTAAATGGTCCTGTTGGACTGTCTGAAACGGCAACGCCAATTTTTTGCGCTGCTGTGAAATAATAAAAGTACTTGTACTTGCCTTTTATCTTTTTCTCTATTATACAAGGTGCCCAGGCATTTCTGTTGGCCCAGGTTACATCTTTTGGAAGGTCTAAAATAATGCCCTCTTCTTTCCAGTCAACCAGATTATCTGATGAAAAGGTTTTAAAATAAGTCCCCGACCAGTCATCGAAACCATCGCTGGTTGGGTAGATGTAGTATTTTTTAGTTTTGTTTGAATATAAAATATCAGGATCGGCATAATAGCCTTGCAACACCGGATTGTTGTTTATTTTTGGAAATTTGGCTGGCATTCCCCATTTTGCAATAAGCCTTTTCAATTCGGAACGCGTAATTGGCAAAATAGTTCCGTGACGTGGTTTGAAATCCATTGCAATTTCATCGTCAATCGCTTTGAAATTTTCTAAATCGGTACTTTTTGTAAATTGATATTGCCCTTTTTTGTAAACATCGTACATCAAAATATAATCGTCAGAATTGTTGAGTTTAAAGATGCTCGATCCTTCAACCGATTCTTTGGTTTGTTGCAGGTAATTGTCATTTTCGGTCCAGTTTCCTGAAGTCAAATCGGTTGTTGTGGCTACTTTGATACCCGCGTTTTCTGTTTCGGTTTTATAAAAAAGATGATATACACCGTTTTTTTCTATGATATCACCGTCAATGCTGGATTTTTGGGATTTTGGAATAAATAGTATTTTAGGCGCACTTTCCAATCCTGTGAAATCTTTATTGGCATAGGCATAATAAATCTTATCTGCGCCATCTCCATGTTTCATGCTGAAGTAAATCATATATTTTCCTGCTTTGGTATCATAAATGACCTGAGGTGCCCAAACTCGTTTGAGGTTTTCATTTCCGGCAAAAGCGGTCTGAATATTTACAACGCTGCTTTTCCAATTTACCAAATCGGTACTTTTAAGCAAAACCATTGCACGGTTGCTGTCCCAGCCTTTTGATGAAGTCATATCGGTCAACACCATATAAAATGTTTTTCCGTCATCTCCACGTAAAATATGTGGATCACGAACACCTCCTGTTGAACTGATGACTTTGCTGTCTAAAACCGGTTTGTTGCTGTTAAGGCTATGGTAATGATAACCATCGGCACTTACGGCATAGTTAACCGCTTCTTCTTCTACTCTGTTTCCTGTAAAATAAACAAATAAATAGGCTGTCAAATCCTTTTCGGCAATAACAGGTGGTCCTCCTTTTGGAGTTTCCTGAGCTTGTAATAGATTGAAAACAGCTATCAATAGTACCAGACAAAATTGTGTTCTTTTCATTATCAATTGATTTATTATGCTTTAAATTCCTAAAGTGATGCTAAAGCAAATTTTAAAAAGTTTCGTTTAAAAGTGTTTTAGAACTCATCTTCACCCGTATCACTACGAAAGAATATGGCGGCAATTCTTTTGAAAATGCTTCTTTGGCAGCTATTTTTTGAGTTACCGGTCTTGCCGTTGTTTTTTCGGGATCACCCGACAATAAAGTATAAACGACATTTTCAGCTGTTGAAAAATTCGCAAAATTTATTGAGGGAGTCACGGCAACCGGAAGCAAATTGACCAATTTTACAATCAAATCCCCGGAAGCATTATCCTGAACGGCAGATATGCCAATTCGTTTACTGACTTCATTATTGGTATCAGAAAGTTTTATCGAGCTTTGTAAATAAAAATCTCCCGGATTCTGCCCATATAATTGTTGTACAAAATAATTAACCGTAGGTTTAACTTCACTCCCTGTAAAATAAATCAAATCGGGATTCCACTGTGTGTGTTTCTCACGGGCTAATAAGGGTGCGTAAGATGCCATGGCAACTACATCTCCGTTTCTTTCAATCCCTGTAAGATAGAGTGCTTCTGCTAGGGCGTTGTAAAATTTGTTGCCCCAGGAAGCATATTCTCCTAAATATACTTTTGATTTTGAACGGTCATAACCATCATAGAAATTCTGATTGTTAATGAACCAACCCGGGCTTTGGTAATAATGCTCGTCTACCATTGGCAGCTTCAGATCATTGGCTATTCTCCAGCCTTCGTTATAATCAGTTCCTTCATTGAACGGACCTACAGTACCAATTACAATGATTTCTGGATATTTTTGCTGAACTGCTTTTACGATCATTCTGTAGCGTTCTTCGAAAACATTGCTTATAAGATCTTCATTTCCAATTCCGATATATTTTAGATTAAAAGGTTTTGGATGACCGGCCTCAGCACGTTTTTTACCCCAAACGGTATTTACGCTTCCATTAGCATATTCAATTAAATCCAATACATCCTGCACATATTCGTCCATTTCCTGCATCGGAATTCCAAATTGCTGTCCTGCTCCACCATCAGATGAATTCTGACATGGAACTCCGGCTGCTAAAACCGGAACCGCCTCTGCTCCCAAATCTTCACAAAACTGGAAATATTCAAAATATCCCAATCCCATCGACTGATGGTAATTCCAGATGTTTCTTGAAGGAACACGGCTTTCTAAAGGTCCGATGGTATTTTTCCATTTGTAAATATTGTGTAATCCATCTCCATGTGCTACACAGCCACCCGGAAAACGGACAAATTTAGGATGCATGTCTGCAATGGCTTCTGCCAAGTCTGCACGCAATCCGTTTTTACGGTTTTTAAAAGTCTTTTGAGGAAAAAGCGAAATCATATCAACAGCAGTTTCTCCAGCTGTACTAATTTCTAAATGGGCATCGGTTACCGTTTTTGATGATTTTAGAACGGCATTTAATTTTTTCCACGAAGCAGTTGGTTTTAATACGGCTTCCGCCAAAGTTTCTCCGTTAGCTCCTTTTAGTTTTACAATAATTTTTTGTCCTTTCGCAAATACACTAAAATCATATTTTTCATTGGCTTTTAGGGCAATTCCATCGAATCCGCTGTTACTGATTGCGCCTTTTGTAACCACAGCATAATTGGGATTATTAGGATGGATCGGGTTGTCTTTTGCAATTTTTAAATCACCGCTCCACGCCATGGTCGCATTCCATTTTTCATCACTGCCTTTCTTGTCGTTTAGCGTATATTCGAAATCACGATTCTGAATCAGTTCACCATACAAACCGCCATCTGCGGCATAATTGATGTCTTCAAAAAAAATACCCGTCAGCATGTTGCTAATTTTTTTAGACTGCTGGCTATTAATGTCAATTTGAGCCGTAACCTGTTTTAAACCCACAAATAGTAAACTGTCACTTTTTGGAGAAGTATTGTTTTGTTTGTCCTTAAATTTTACAGATTCCATTGTTTTGGTCAGCATTTGAACCAAACTCCAGTCTACCTCTGTAATGGTGCCTTTTTCAAGTTGCCCATTTAATAAAACCTCACTTAAATTAGGTGCTTTATTAGTATCAATTGTTGCTTTGCTATACTTTTGGAAATTCTTGGTTGAAGAGGCATAATTAGTATTTTCGGCTGTCCAGTGAATCATGTATTGTCCGTCTTTTCGGCTTACTTTTATACTTTGAATAACCGGTTTAGCATCTTTTGTTATCCCCTTCATTACCTGAATGTAGTTCTGACTCCTCCAACTGATCAGGTCTTTGCTGGATGAGTGTGCCAAAACATCATCTTTTACACTCCAAAAACAGTGAAAAATTCCCTCTTCGTCTTTAAATAAAAAAGCTTCCGACATACTTTTTCCCGTTGGTCCCCAACTTCCATAATCTGATTTTAAAAAAGGATGTTCGGGACCAATGGCAAACCAGCTTTTTTGATCGGAGCTCCAGGCAAAATGGAGTCCGTTTTTACCATTATTCTTTATTGTTGAATAGGCAAACAGATATACCTTCTCTGGTTTTTCAACTGTTGGTTTTGAAATAAATCCTGACAACAAAAAAAGGAATATCAAACCCAAAAAAGGATGCTTCAAAAATTGCTTCATTATTTTTTGTTTTTTAATTGATAAAGAACAGCACTATGCGGTTTTAATGTTGCTGAAATTTCTTTTGAAGAAAGATTCAGTTTTTCGCCTGTCCACATATTTGAACCTGAAGCAAAACCAGCAATACCAAGATCTGAAAGATTTACAGAAAGCTTTTGAGAATCGGTATCCGAAATATTAAATAAGGCTAAATAAACACTCCCGTCTTTAGGATTTTTTGAAGTCACAGCTATTTTTCCGTCTTGCTGAAAAAGCTGTTTTACGTCTGTACTTTCCTTATGCATTTTTACCACTTCCTTGTTCGTTAATAACGATAAAGTGAAAGCATCATTGCTTGGTAAATCACCTCCAAAAAATAACGGAGATTTAAAAATATTAAAGAACGTGATTAGTGTATATTGCTCGTCTTTTGTTAAGCGTGTCATTCGGTCTTCACCGCGTTCTCCCCTAACAGAAATACGTCCTAACGGAATCATATCACAGTCTGGCCATGTTCCCGGAGCAATGTAAGGATACCATTTTTGAGCAACATCCATCAAATGTGTAATATGCGGCCAGGTATCCCAAACGTCATCAACCATTCTCCACATATTGGCATGTTCTTTTACGTGCG
>CBFGNY010000111.1:0-15232 GCA_965650235.1 uncultured Flavobacterium sp.
AAAGCATTTATGGCTATGTTTGAAGCTTTTTTTAAAGGTGTTGATGGAATCGAGGTTGTAGAAGAAAAATCTAAAACAACTAAAGAAGAAGAAAATTTCTATTCTCCTGAATTTGTTGCAAAAATTAAAAAAGCGGAAGAAAATATTAAAGAAGGTAAAACTACAAGATTAAATCCTAAGGATATATGGGGAAGTATTTTGTAGATTTTGAAGATATTGCTCGTAAAGATTTGAAAGAACACTACAAATCAGGAAATAAGGCTACTATTAAAAAGATTGGAAAAATACTTTTAGAATTGACTGAAAATCCTTTTTCTGGAGAAGGACAGCCGGAAGAATTGAGATACAATTATAAAGGCTATTGGTCAAGAAAAATTAATCAAAAAGACCGACTAATTTATAGAGTAGAAGAGGAAATTGTTACCGTTATTATCGTTTCTGCAATGGGTCATTATTCTGATAAATAACTTTATGAAAATACTTCGAATATTACTCTTCCCATTTGCCATTTTATACGGATTTATAACCTCAATTCGAAATTTTCTGTTTGATAAAGAAATCCTTAAATCTACTTCATTTGATATTCCGGTTATTGCTGTTGGAAATTTAAGTGTTGGCGGAACCGGGAAAACACCTCAAATTGAATATCTCATTCGGTTATTATCTGATAAGTATAAAGTTGCGACTTTAAGCCGTGGTTATAAACGCAAGTCTGAAGGCTTCGTTTTGGCAGATTCAACTTCAAATGCCGAAATTTTAGGAGATGAGCCTTTTCAGTTTTATCAAAAATTTCCAAATATTCAGGTAGCAGTTGATGCCAATCGAACTAGTGGAATTACACAATTGCTTTCTCAAATTGAAAAACCTGAAGTGATTTTGCTCGATGATGCTTATCAGCACCGAAAAGTAAAAGCAGGATTTTATATTTTACTGACTGCATTCGATGATTTATATGTGGATGATTTTATGCTTCCAACCGGAAATTTGCGTGAGAGCAGGAGCGGAGCCAATAGAGCTAATATTGTGGTAGTAACAAAGTGCCCGAATAATTTATCTGATGAAAAGCAGGAAGAAATTCGTTTGAAATTAAAGCTAAGCCCTTCACAGCAAATCTATTTTACATTTATAAACTATGACGATTTTGTCTATGGTGAAAATGAAAAAGTTGGTGTTGCAGAAATTAAGAAAGAAGCAAAATTACTTTTGGCCGGAATTGCAAAGCCAAAACCATTTTTTGATTTTCTAAAAAGTGAAAAAGAGGAATGTTTAACTTTCCCTGATCATCATCATTTTTCGGAAACGGATTTAAATGAAATTCAGAATAAAGCTCAGGACAAAAAAATCATTACAACAGAGAAGGATTATGTTCGTTTAAAAGATGCTGAAATGATTTCTAAATTGTATTATTTGCCCATAAAAAGTACTTTCATTAATCATCAGCAAAATTTTGACAATACGATTTTAGCGTATTTAAAAAGAGATTGATGATCTAAAGTATTGTTTCGAATTGTGCTTGTTCAGAATTTTGAATATTCATTTTTACCGAAAGCAGAATTAAATCGATAAGACGGGACGAATACCCTATTTCGTTATCATACCAACCCACAACTTTTACCATTTTATCAATTACGGATGTAAGTTGGGAATCAAACAAACACGAATTTCTATTTCCAATAATATCGACAGAAACAATTGGATCTTCTGTATAATCCAAAATTCCTTTCAGATTGGTTTTGGATGCAATTTCGAACGCTTTATTGATTTCTTCAATAGATACGGCACGTTTTACATTAAAGGTAATATCTGTTAACGATCCATCCGGAACAGGGACACGAATACCGCAACCGCCGATTTTGTCAACCAGTTTAGGGAAAATTTTAGTCAGGGCTTTTGCAGCTCCGGTTGTTGTTGGAACAATAGATTGACTGGCACCTCTCGCTCTTCTTAAATCTTTGTGTGGCTGATCGTGTAAACTTTGATCAGTTGTGAAAGAGTGTATTGTGGTAATATAAGCTTGTTCAATACCGCACAATTCGTCAATAATTTTGATCATTGGGGCTGCATTATTTGTCGTACAGCTTGCATTTGATATAATTGTTTCGCTGCCATCAAGTATGGATTCGTTAACACCTAAAACTACTGTTTTGATTGTCTCAACTTCAGCAGGTGCCGAAAGTATTACTTTTTTTGCGCCCGCAATAATATGGGAATTTAATTCTTCGTATGTTTTATATTTTCCGGTACGTTCTATTACAAAATCGATATTGTGAATTTTCCAGTTTAAGTTGGAAATATTTTTTTCATGAAAGAATAAAAAAGATTTACCTTCTACAATAATTCCTTCTTCATTATAACTTACCGGAAAAGGCAATACGCCATGAATACTGTCGTATTTGATTAAATGGGACATGGTTTTGGTGTCAGCAATATCGTTTATCGCTACTACTTCAATTTCAGGATGATTCAGAAGCAATCGAAATAAATTTCTTCCAATTCTTCCAAACCCATTAATGGCAATTCTTGTTTTCAATTCTTGTGTTTGTTTAATCGTTTAACTGTTTATTTGTTTTTTTGTCATTAGATGATTACACAAATAAACAGTTTAAGAAAATACCTTTATATTATAAAATATGTTTTTGCGCTTTGTAAGATGAACGAACCAATGGACCGCTTTCTACATGACGAAAACCTAATTCAAGACCAAATTTTTCATATGTTGCAAATTGATCAGGTGTAATGAATTCTTTTACAGGCAAATGTTTTTTGCTTGGCTGTAAATATTGACCGATAGTTACCACATCAACATTCGCATTGCGTAAATCAGTCATGGTTTGAAAAACTTCTTCTTCAGTTTCGCCGAGACCTAACATGATTCCGGACTTTGTTCTGTTGATTCCTTTTTCTTTTAAATAACGTAAAACCTCTAAACTACGGTCATATTTTGCCTGAATACGGACTTCACGTGTCAAACGGCGTACCGTTTCCATATTATGAGAAACAACTTCTGGATTGGCTTCTACAATTCGGTCAAGGTTTCTTTCGATACCCTGAAAATCAGGAATTAAAGTTTCAAGAGTAGTGTTGGGATTCATTCTGCGGATAGCTTTTACCGTTTCAATCCAGATAATAGAACCTCCGTCTTTCAGATCATCTCTGTCCACACTTGTAATTACAGCATGCTTGATATTCATTATTTTAATAGAACGGGCCACTTTTTCAGGTTCGTCCCAATCTACTGTTTCTGGTCTTCCGGTTTTTACACCACAAAATCCGCAAGAACGTGTACATACATTTCCTAAAATCATGAAAGTTGCTGTTCCTTCTCCCCAGCATTCACCCATATTGGGGCAGCTGCCAGAAGTGCAAATTGTATTTAAGCTATATTTATCCACTAAGCCCCTTAGCTCAGTATATTTTTGTCCAATCGGGAGTTTAACTTTTAACCATTTAGGTTTTGGAGTTGGTATATTTTCAATCACTGTTTCCATACATCAAATTTCAAAGTGCAAAGATAAGCATTGTACTTTATTAGATCATTTGTTTATCGGTTATTTTGAAAATGGATTTGTTAGGATTTTGTAAAAGAGATTTTGATTAAAACTTTATTCTATGTTAATGTAGGATTTAAAGTGTAGAAACTTTCTTCAAATATTTTTCTTTTGTTTATTTTTTGAAATTGCATATTCTTAAAAGTTGTTAAAAATTTAAATCTTCTAAGAATTAAATCTCTGGTATGTTTTAGTACATTTGATGCTAAATTGTAATGAAAGAAAAACATGAATAAGAAATTTATACTATTAGGAATTGCATTTGCTGCTTTGAGTTTTGAAAATGTACAGGCACAAATTAATTTCGGTGAAAAAGCGATAGGAGCACTTCAAAAAGGCGTAACTAGTTTTACCCTGAGCAATGCAGATGCAGCTAAATTGTCTAAAGAAGCTGTGGTTAAATTAGATGCCGAACACGAGGTTGCTGGTCCGACAGATCCATACACTTTAAGACTGAACAGGGTTTTTGGAAAACATACTTCGGGTGAAGGGTATACTTTAAACTATAAGGTATATAAAATAAAAGAAGTAAACGCATTTGCAACTGCTGACGGTAGTGTTCGTGTATATTCAGGATTGATGGATATTATGGATGATAATGAATTGCTGGCGGTAATTGGCCATGAAATTGGTCACGTTGCTAATAATGATTCAAGAGATGCTATGAGAGCTGCTTATCAAAAAGAAGCTTTAATTGATGGAGTTTCTTCGCAGTCTGCAACGATTACAACTTTTACAGATAGTCAGTTAGGTAAGATTGGAAGTGCTATGATTGACAGCAAACATAGTCGTAAGCAAGAAGCTGAAGCAGATTTGTTTGCTTATGATTTTATGAAGAAGAATGGTTATAATGTTAATGCTGAAGAATCTGCATTCAGAATTTTAGCCAAAATGAGTGAGGGCGCACAAGCTTCTTTTTTAGATCAGATGATGAGTTCTCATCCGGATTCAAAAGAAAGGGCTGAAGATGCTAAAAAGAGAGCTGAGAAGGATGGGTTATACAAAGCCTATGTGCAGCAAAAAATTGTAAACACAGCACCCGCACCTGCCAAAAAAACAACAACTAAGAAAAAGACAACTAAAAAGAAATAAGAATTTCTGAACAATAAAAAACCCGACAAGTTTCTAAGATTTGTCGGGTTTGTTGTTTTAACCTAAAACGTGATGTGCTAAGACTTTTTGTACGTCATATACATTTACCGATTTATTGAATTGTTTTACAATGCTCGGTTGTTGTTCGCTTGAAACCCAGATTTTTAATTCGGCATCAAGTTCAAAAGTTCCTGCAGTTTCTACGCTAAATCGGGTGATGCTTTTGTAAGAGATTGATTTGTATTCAGTTTTACTGCCTGTTATTCCTTGCACATCAACTAAGATTAATCTTTTGTTAGTGAAGACAAACGTGTCACGGATTAATTTAAAACCCATTTCGATTTCTTCATTATCAGTTAAAAGCTGTCCGTATTTTTTAATTAAATCTTCCTGGCTTACCGAACCGGCGTTGCCAAGTATTGCTGAAAATATTCCCATTTTTTAGTTTTTAATTTTAATAGAATAGTGTTTTTTTAATCAGCTGTAAAAGTAATTAAAATATAAAAGAATGTAGTTTTTATTAATCAGATTGTGTATGGTTAAATGAAACGCATAAAAAAAGCAGAACCTAAATTCTGCTTTTTCGTCTTAATTCTTATTCTATTTCTGTTTTTATCGTTATCGGGAGATTGTATGCTGTTCGTACCGCTTTTCCGTCTAATATTCCAGGAGTCCATTTTGTTTTTAATGATTTTAAAACACGTATAGCCTCTTTTCCTAATCCATATCCAGGATCATTTTTTACTGTAATGTCAGTCATCGAACCATCTTTTTCAATTACAAAAGAAACATATACTCTCAATGTTTTTTCAGCATCCAGTTCAGGTCTGTTGAAGTTGTTTCCAACATAAGTGTAAAACTTGCTCATTCCACCCGGGAATTCAGGCATTTTGTCTAAAACAGCAGTAGTTACAACAGAATTTCCGTCGCCTGTTGCTTTAGTTGCTTCTCCAGTTCCACTTCCACCGCTTGTTGGTAATGCATTAACTGCAGTTCCTGTTCCGACAGAAGTATTGTCTACAGTAGGAATGTTGTGTGTATTAGGTGCAATTACCTCTGTTGTAGCCTCATGAGTTGGAGCCACAACAGGATTTGCTAATTGTACTTCAGTTGTGGCCGGAGCGCTTTCCTGTGCCTGTAGAGGTGGTGCTATTGGGTCTTCAGTTTTTGGTTGTACAATTGTTGGGTCTATTACTACCTTTATCGGCTCATCAAGAATCGTAGGATGTTGAGTTATAGTACCAACAGACCTAAAATTGTTGATCACAATAGATACAGCTGCTACTGTTGCTATCAATAGCAAGGCAGAGAATAGTGCAGTAATTGAATTTTTGGAACTCTCCTGACGTAATTGGTACGCGCCGTACTCTTTGTTTTTGTTTTCGAAAACAAGATCAGTCCATTTGGTTTCGTAAAGGCTTAATTTAGACATAGTAATTAGATTTAAAGGTTAAGTAAAATTAAATCATAAGAATGACAGGTTTTTAGTTTGACTAATAACGAAAACAAAGAACTTTTGATATGTGGAATATTTATTTTTTTAAGAATAAAATTATCAATATTTTATTCTTTGATTAAAGATAGTGAATTATCTGTTTCGTTCGATAATTTCAGCTAATAATTTTTTAGCGCGAAGTAATTTAACTTTAACATTGCTTAAAGGCTCATTGATTTTGAGCGCAATTTCCTGATAAGTCATTTCCTGAAAATAACGTAACTGAATGACTTCCTGATAGTGGGGTTTTAATTCTTTGATGCATAAAAGCAAACGGGACAAATTTTGCTCTTTAATCAATGCATCTTCTGCAGAAGGGGTAGGGTCGGCAATATTGTATGCCTGCTGGTCTTCGTTATCGGTGATTTCAATAAAAAGGTTCGTTTTCTTTTTACGGAGTAAATCTATGTAAACGTTTTTTGCAATGCTGATTAACCATGTATTGAATTGGAATTCAGGGTTGTAGATTGCGATTTTATCGAAAGCTTTTGAGAAGGTTTCAATGGTAATATCTTCGGCTATGGTTTCGTTTTCGGTACGTTTTAACATAAAACCGTACACTTCGTTCCAGTAAAAATCTAATAAAAAAGTAAAGGCTATCTGATCGCCTTGTTTTGCTTTTTCTATTTTAGAATTTATTTCCAATTTACTGGTTTTGAAAAAATATTAGTTATAAAGATATTAATTTGCGTGAATATAAGCACGATTTCAACAATAGGAAACCAAACTTTTAGATCATTTTCCCTTAATTTTCCGGCAGAGAATCCAATTACTGTCCAGGCAATCGTATATCGGATTGACAATAATACCAATACAGTAATCCATTGAAATTGAAAAGCCAATAAAGGAATAACTAATAAAAAAAATAATAATTGCGAGCTGTAAAAAAGACTTAATTGAATTTTGTCAAAAAGCTTATAATAACTTGCAGTAGCAATGTGCCTTCTTTTTTGAGTAAACCATTCTTTGTAAGTTTCTTTTGGTTTTGAATAAGTAAAACTTTCAGGCGTGTATGCAATTGTCGTGTTTGCTTTGGTTGCTGCCTGGTTTACAAACAAATCATCATCGCCGGAACGAACCTGAATATGCTCTATAAAACCATTTACATTAAAAAACTCTTCCTTTTTATAGGCTAAATTTCTACCAACTCCCATATAAGGAAGTCCTGCTTTTGCCCATGAAAAATATTGTACAGCTGTAAGAACGGTTTCAAAACGAATGATTTTATTTAATAAAGAACGCTCTGTTTTTTCATAAGCTCCGTATCCTAAAACAATAGTTTTATTCATGGTAAATTGCGAAGTCATAGCGTTAATCCATTCTTTTGAAGTTGGATAACAGTCAGCATCAGTAAACAATAAATAGTCTTTTGTTGCTGCTTTGATGCCTAATGTCAGAGCGTATTTTTTATTTCCCCAAAAGGCTTCGTTATTTTTAACTTTTACTAATCGGATGTTTGGATATTGGGTTTCAAATTGTTCAAAAACTTCTAACGTCTCATCGCTTGATGCATCATCAATCAAAACAATTTCAAAGTCAGGATAATTTTGATCTGCCAATAAAGGAACGTATTTTTTTA
This sequence comes from uncultured Flavobacterium sp., assembly GCA_965650235.1. Lineage (GTDB taxonomy): Bacteria > Bacteroidota > Bacteroidia > Flavobacteriales > Flavobacteriaceae > Flavobacterium. The sequence continues at coordinate 7,715 of CBFGNY010000111.1, forward strand.
CATTTTCCTCTTCGTTTTTTGCACAGACAATTACAGAAACCGGAAGTTTTTTTGGTGTAGTAGTTTGAGGCTTAGCGAAAGCGAATTTTCCAAAAATCCCTAAGTAGTAAAAAATTTGTATGAATACAATAGCAATAAAGAAGTAAAGTAAAAATATAAGCATATGATATTATGGTCTTTTAATTTTCTGAATCTTGCGAGTGCAAATGTACTTATGAATTCCTAATTTTCAATGGTAAAACGAATTTACTTTCGGCATTTTGACATTTCTTTTGCAATAGCAATAGACTGAGGGTTTTCGGTTTTCTCCAACTCCGAAATTATGTTTTTATAATTGTTGTCATCACGGTTTTGTGATAGTTTTTTGGTAGCCTGAATTTCATATATTTCAATCTCAAAACCAAAAATCCCTCTTGCTTCGCGCATTGTTTTCTCAGACAAATCTTCTAAACGAACAGGGTTTTCTGAGTTAGCTTCATATTTATCCACTAATTTTTTAAGCTGTTCTATTGAAGTGGCTTCATCTACAATTTTAATCCTTCCATAAACATGCACGGCTATGTAATTCCATGTCGGTACATTTTCATGATCATACCAGGAGGAAGAGATGTAACTGTGCGGGCCTGTAAACACTGCCAAAACCTGATCGTTTTCTACAAAACCTTCAGCTTGCGGGTTCAGTTTTGAAATATGTCCTTGCAAAATTTCTTTTCCGTCAGCATTTACTTCAAGTTCAATCGGAATATGTGTAGCACATAATTTTCCGTTAGTTTGATTGATAAGAATTCCAAAACTGTTCTCTTTCAAAAAAGTTCTTATAGATTCCGGATCTTCGTTTTTATAAATGTCTGGTGTATACATGTTAATATTTTAATTTGATACTACATTTTTACTGGAACTAAATAAATTTTGCTTGATACTTATCCATAAAAGAACTATTCCAATAACGGTAAAAGTAATTCCCTGAATTAAACGTTGTGTTGCGAAATCATTAGAAAGTAATGCCCAAAAAGAGTGAAATAAATTAGATAGTATTCCTCTTCTGAAAAATTTTAGCCTCAAAACAATGTAAAGCACTATTGCAATTAAGATGGTATTTAGAGATGAGAGTTTATTTTTCCAATTAAAGTAGCAAACTATCGAAATACCAATTAACAGGCCTAAAAATATCCAGACGTAAACATTAGGCCAAAAATTAGAATAATCCTCCTGTGTAGGGAAACATCTATTAAAATTTTCTGATTTTTGATCTTGAAAATATCTGTTTGTATACACAACCTTTTCAGCTACAGTATAAAAACGTAATTGTAGAATACCATTAATTAGGAAAATTATTCCAAAAATTTGTATCAAAATAACGGTGATGTCAAGTTTTTTCATCTAAAATTTAAATTGATGAAAATTAAATAACATTCACTTCTGCTTCAATATGAATGCCGAAAGTTTTAAAAACAGTTTCCTGAACATTTTTTGAAACCGCAAGGATTTCCTGTCCCGTTGCATTTCCGTAATTTACTAAAACCAATGCCTGATTTTTATGAACTCCGGCATCGCCAAAACGTTTTCCTTTAAAACCGGCTTGTTCAATCAGCCATCCTGCTGGCACTTTTACTTCGGTTTCTGAAACCTCATAATATTTCATTTCAGGAAACTTTTGGTGAATTTTCTCGAAATCAGATTTCAATAAAATTGGGTTTTTAAAGAAACTCCCACTATTTCCTAATTCTTTTGGATCCGGTAATTTACTTTGTCTGATAGCGATTACAGCATTACTCACATCTTTTAAAGTTGGAATAGTAACATTGTTTTTAGCCAACTCAGCAGTAATGTCACCGTAAGAAGTATTGATTTTATGATTTCGTTTTGTCAATTTATAAATTACCGATGTAATAATGAATTGATCTTTTGCCTCATTCTTAAAAATGCTTTCACGGTATCCAAAATTACATTCAGCATTTGTGAAAGCCTTCATTTCCTGAGAGTCAATATTTATGGCTTCACAAGAAACAAATGTGTCTTTAATTTCGGTTCCGTATGCACCAATATTCTGAACTGGTGTTGTGCCCACATTTCCCGGAATCAGGGACATATTTTCTAAACCTCCAAAATTGTTGTCTATTGTATAAAGTACGAAATCGTGCCAGGTTTCGCCAGCCTGGCTTTCAACCCAAACAAAATCATCGTCTTCCTTAACGATTTTTTTGCCTTTTAAATCGATATGAATGACCAAAGCATCAATATCCTGCGTTAAAAGCATATTGCTTCCGCCTCCTAAAATGAATTTTTTCTTGTTTTTGTTTGCGGTCAAAATAGTTTTTAATTCATCAACTGAATGAACCGCAACAAATTGTCTGGCTTTGGCTTCAATGCCAAAAGTATTATAGTTTTTTAAAGAAAAATTGGATTGGATTTCCATAAATAAAAGGGCTTTTATATGAGTTCAAAAGTAAGGATTATAATTTATTTGGATTCGATTTTTATTAAATATCCGCTTTAAATTTAAAAGAATTTGTTAGTTTTTAACTTCATGATTTTTATGCATTCTTTTTGTAAGTTTGAAGTAATTTATAATTCTATGATTATGGCAAAATCAATTAAGAAAAGCTCAGTTGTGTTTTTTTTATTTCTTAATATATTCTTTTCACTGTTTTCTAATGCCCAAACAAATATATTGGGAACTTGGAAAATTGACAGGATAATTGGTGTTAATGATTATAATGAATATTCTCTGGTTGCACAAAAGGAGTTTTCTTGGGGCAATAATTTGAAGATGGATTTAGATGGAACATTTGTAAGTAGATATTTGGCAGAATGTGGTAGCGATTGCTTTACATCTTCTTCCGGAAGATTTATGATAATTGATGATGCTCATATACGTTTTATTTTAATAAATATTCATTACAGTGGGTGTGGTAAGGAGTTAAAATCAGAATCAGATTTGAATAAGGATTTGGGGATTTTTTATATTTATAAAGATTCAAAATCAATTCGATTAATTAAAAGTAACGGTGTTTTGCAGGATGATAAAAATAAAATGCTATACGCCAAAATGCTTAATACTTTTGATGAAAATTGGAAATCTTACGATTATTCATGGGTAAATACAAAAGCCAATACGTCCAAAGAAATTTTGAAAGATTGTGTTGGAAACAAAAAAACAGTTGATTTGTTAAATTGTCAAATCGTGTTTTCTAAAAAAGAGGATTATGGTGAATTGTTTCTTGTTCGTGAAAAAAAAAACTTTCATTATGTTCTTTATAATGAATCTGAAAAGAAAGTGTCTTTGGCTTATCCTCGTTGATTTAGTAACTCATGATACCTATCAGAAATAATCTTCATATTAATATTATAATTAGCATTTTCTTCCACAAACTTTCTGTTTTGAACAATTGCTTGATTACGAGATTCAGCATTCTCAAAAGACCACATCAATTCTTCAGCTAGCATTTCGATATTATCAATTTCGATTAATTGTCCGTTTTTACGATGCGTAATCCAACTCTGATTCCCTGGAATGTCAGAAACTACAGGATAGCAATTGCAGGCCATTGCTTCAAACAAAGATGCCGAAACACCTTCGGTAATAGGCATACTGATATAAATATTCGATTGCTGTAATAATTTAGGAAGTTCCATATTGGGAATTCTTCCTGTAAAAATCACTTTGTTTTCGATTTGTAAATCTCTTGCTAAATTTTTTAAGAACTGTAATCTGGTTCCATCGCCAACAATGGTGAGTGAAAAATCAATATCTTTTTGATGTAAAATTGAGAAGGCTTTTAGAATCGAATCATGACGATATTCAGGCTGTAACGAACGAGTCACAATCGCTTCAATTTTGTTTGAATTATTGATGGAAGGAGCAAAGAGCGTCAAATCAATTCCTTTCGGAATCACTAAAACTTTATTCATGTCGACGCCAATTTCCTTCATTGAAATGGTCATTACAGATCCCCATGCGTGAATCAAATCTGCTTTTTTGAAAGCATGTTTCTGAATAATTTTTTTAAAAGGTAATAAAACAGAGCCATCTGGCCATAAATCCGTTCTGCCTTGCTGAGCAATCGCAATTGGATGCATTCCCGAAATTGCGGCAAGAAAACCGTAACTGGTTGTTCTTTCTGCAATAATCATATCAGGTTTCTCTTGTTGGATTGTTTTCCGAATTGAAATAGGAGACAACGCATATTCTAAAATGCGTTTGAACCTATTTAGTTTTGAATTGTTTGGTGTTTGAAGTTCCCATGTGGAGATTTCGAAATTGCCAAATTCTTTCAAACCTTTCATCCACGTTATAGCATCAGCGCGATACGATTCTCCTAAAAAAAGTATTTTTCTTTTTTTCATCAGTAAGCTTAAAATTCCTCCGTTTCTAAAGAACGATTAATGAATTCGTTTAGAGGTTTCAAGGCAATTAATTTTTGACTCATTTTAGCAACGAAATCTTTTTTGGTGACTTCAGAAATATCATATTTTTGAGTAGCTGTAAAACTTTTTAATTTTAAAAATTCAATTGCCGGATGGTCTTTTTCGTATCCACGAGGCATGCTTTTAAGAGAATTACTTTCATTTATATCCAAACTTACAAATTCCTTTTTGAAATTTTTATCTGCTAAAATAGCTTCAAGATCTTCATGAAAAAATGCAATTTCTTTACGTACTTTTTTCAAATCTTCCGCTTCAGGCGAATAAAATCCACCGGCGATAAAACAGGCGCCTTTTTCAATATGTACATAATATCCGGCACGATTGGCGCCTTTTGCTCCGGCAGACATCCAAACACCTAAATGTGCTTTGTAAGGAGATTTGTCTTTAGAGAACCGTATGTCACGGTTGATTCTGAACGTACAATTCTTAACTTCCAATAATTCCAAAGAAGGATCAAGCGGTTTCATCACATCCAGAAAATCACTAACCAATTGATGATAGTCTTTTTTGAAAATTTCGTATCGTTTTTTGTTCTCCTGAAACCAATCTCTGTTATTGTTTCTTTTTAAATCGTCTAAAAATTGCAATGATTCTTTCGTTAGCATATTCAGTATTTATTGCAGTTGTTTTTTTAAATTTTCTTCAGTTGTCAGGCCAATTATCTTTTTTTGTATAGCTTTATTTTCGTAGATTAAAATAGTTGGGAGCGAACTGATTTTCATTGTTTCTGTCAAAGTTTTGTTTTTATCGACATCGATTCTGATGATAACCACTTTATCAGTCATTTCTTTTTGCATTTTCAAAATAAAAGGCTCCATTTTTTTGCATGGTCCGCACCATTCGGCATAAAAATCGACCAAGACTTTTTTGTCTGTATCTAATAGATTATTAAAATCACTCATTGTCATTCCAACTTGTTTTGCAGATGGCTCAGAGAATCCTTCGAAATTCCATTTTGTAATTCCGCCTTCTAATTCATAAACATTGGTAAAGCCCAATTCGTTTAGTTTTGCAGCAGCTTTTTTGCTTCTTCCTCCGCTTAAGCAATACACAAAAACAGGTTTGGACTTATCATATGATTCAGCTTTTTGAGCAAAATCTTCACTGTTCCAATTTATGTTTACAGCATTGTCAATATGTTCAGATTCGAATTCTCCTGGAGTTCTTACATCTAGTATTTGTGGGTTTTCTGTGGTTTTTATTTTTTCTGCAAATTCTTTTGGAGTAAGTTCTTCAAAAGAAGTTTTTTTTTGCCCATTGCAGGATATAAATATAAAGAAGATTATCAATAATAGTGTTTGGGCAAATTTCATGATATCAAATTTTATTGTTTGTCGCTAAATTAGGTAATTTTTTAAATTTTCATATTGTTACGGAATGACAAACTTTATAAAATTATAAATTAAATATCTTATAACTCTGGTGTGTCGATTTTACAATCACTTCGGTACGCTCCGGATGTGTGTCTGAAATAAAAAGCTGACCAAACGTTTCACTGTTTACCATTTCTATTATTTTGGCAACACGGCTTTCGTCTAATTTATCAAATATATCATCAAAAAGTAATAATGGTTTTACACCACTTTGCTTTTTCAGGAATTCAAACTGAGCCAGTTTCAAAGCAATCAGGAATGATTTCTGCTGACCTTGTGATCCGAATTTTTTTATAGGATGCGAGTCAATTTCAAAAGATAAATCATCTTTATGAATGCCAACGCTTGTGTAATGTAGTGCACGGTCCTTATTAATGTTTTCCTGCAAAAGTGTCAACAGATCTTTATCAAACAAATGACTTTCGTACACCAGTTGTACAGATTCTTCAGAACCCGTTATGGCCTGATGATGCACATTAAATATAGGTATAAATTGTTCGAGGAAATCTTTTCGCTTTTCAAAAATAGATTGTCCAAAATTATTTAATTGTTCATTATATATGGATAAGGTATCGTTGTCAAAAGTATGATTGAGAGCAAAATATTTTAAAAGTGCATTTCGTTGTACAATTACTTTCTGGTATTGAATAAGCTGATGCAGATAATTTGAATCTAATTGCGAAATTACACTGTCCATAAATTTACGGCGTGTTTCGCTTCCTTCAATAATTAAGTCACGATCAGCGGGTGAAATAATAACCAGTGGTACAAATCCAATATGATCTGAAAACTTATCGTAAGCTTTGCCATTTCTTTTTAAAACTTTTTTTTGTCCTTTTTTTAAACTGCAGACAATTTGTTCTGTTCTTTCATTTTTTTCTAATTCGGCATCAATCACAAAAAACTCTTCTCCGTGTTTGATATTTTGTACCGCTAGCGGATTAAAATAGCTTTTACCATAAGCCAAATGATAAATTGCATCTAAGACGTTAGTTTTGCCAATTCCGTTTTTGCCGACAAAACAATTGATCTTGCGGTCAAAATCAAAATTGATTTCGGAGAAATTTTTATAATTGAATAAAGAAATTTTGTTTAAATGCATTTTTTTGGCAGCTCTGCAGGTAAAATAAGATGTTTTGAAACACAAAAATTTGAGGGTGCAAATTATCGAAAATTATCGATATATTAGGCTTTTGGTGCGTTTCAAGATGAATTATTTTAGTATCGATGCTAAAGTAATTATGATTATTGAAAATATTTTTTTTAAAATAGTGATAAAGTTGATTTTTTTTACTCCAGTTTCAATAAAAATTTTATTTTTGCCGTTCACTAAATTAATTTTAAATGGCTACTTACAATAAAAGAGGATATAAAGCACCAAAGGAAAAGGAAGTTAAAGAAGTAACTGAAGAAACACAGGTTGTAATTGATGAAAAAGACAGCACAACTGCTGGCGTTTTTTCAAAATTAGATGAAACTGCTTCAAGAACTGAGGATTGGGTTGCTAAAAATCAAAAGATCATTATTGGTTTAGTTGCTGGTATTGCTGTTGCTACAATCGGATATTTGGCTTACCAAAAATTTATTGAAAACCCTAAACAGGATGAAGCTGCTAATGAAATGTTTGTTGCACAACAAAATTATCAAAAAGCAACTGATGGTGTAGCAAGTGATTCATTATACAAATTAGCTTTGAATGGTTCTGAGGGTAAATTCG
>CBFGNY010000112.1:0-15045 GCA_965650235.1 uncultured Flavobacterium sp.
TTACGTTGTTTTTCTTCTGATCACGCGTACGAACATCAAATAACAACGCCATTGCTTCAGCAGCAGCAGTTCCTTCGTCAAGCAAAGAAGCGTTGGCAATTTCCATTCCTGATAATTCGATCACTGTAGTCTGGAAATTCAAAATAGCTTCAAGACGTCCCTGGGCAATTTCAGCCTGGTAAGGCGTATAAGCTGTGTACCATCCCGGATTTTCGAAAATATTTCTTTGAATTGGTGCCGGAACGATAGTTGGGTGATAGCCCAAGCCAATATATGATTTAAATGTTTTGTTTTTCTTTCCTAATTCACGAATATGATTCGCGAATTCGTATTCTGTCATCGCAGGATCTAAACTCAAAGGTGCTTTTAGACGAATATCATCTGGGAGAGTTTCGTAAACAAGTTGTTCAATCGACTCCACTCCGATGGTCTTTAACATGTGTTGAAGATCTGTTTCTCTTGGGCCAATGTGTCTTAAAGCAAAAGCATCTGTTCTCATTTGTAGCTATCTATTTTTTAAAAAGAGAATGTAAATTTGCAAAGTATATTTTCGGATTTAATCTAACTTATACAAGCTTTATTACATTTTATGGTAAATGTGTTGTTTTTTTGTGGCGCAAAATTAAGTATTATTAATAATTTAATGGGTATTTTTAACTTCAATTTTTATGAATTTTTCAACTAACAAGTTGATTTATTAACAATTGATTAGGTTTAAGACATGAAACTACTAAAGAAGATATTGGATTTTTATTTAAATAGCAGTATTCACGTGGCTTTGTCCTGTTATGCTTTGGTTCGTGTTACGTTTCATGTGTTTCATATTCAGTATAATGAACCGATGGCGTTGTTCGTTTTTTTCGGAACAATTGTGGGGTATAATTTTGTTAAATATGATGCCTTGGTCCGGGTCAAAAGAAAGCCGGTTGGAATTCAATTGAAAGTTATTGCAGTTTTGAGTTTTGTTTCGGTTATTTTAGTTGGTTATTATTTTTTTCAGCTTAAGCGAATTACACAAATTGTCTCTGTTGTAATATTTGCCATAACAGCACTTTATACTTTACCTTTTTTTCCGAATCGAAAAAATGCCAGAAACTGGGCAGGTGTGAAAATATATATTGTAGCACTCTGTTGGGTAGGAGCGACATTGGTTTTACCTGTCATAAATGCAGAAATTGATTTTACGGATAATTTTTTTATAAAATGTATTCAGCGGTTTATATTGGTTTTTGTCCTCATCCTTGTTTTTGAAATTTTGGATCTGGCCAATGACGATCCACATTTAAAAACAGTTCCGCAGACAATCGGCGTAAAACGTACTAAAGTTTTAGGGTTTTCACTTTTGGTTCCGTTTTGGGTTGTTGGAATACTAACATTTGATTTTCACGATCTCGCTATCAATCTTATTATGGTGGTTATGCTGATGCTATTTATATTGTTTGCCAATCCAAACCGATCTAAATATTATACTTCTTTTTGGGTCGAAAGCGTACCGATTCTTTGGTGGCTGATGATTGCTTTTTTGTGATTACATTAATATATTAATGTATCTATTAAGTTATTGATTTGTAATAACTTGTAATTGATTATTGTTCTCTTATAACCAAGAATTTCCATCTTATGACATTTTTTAATTCAAAGCTAAATATCTGACATAGCTTTGATATAGAAAATAAATACTATTTCTATTTAGATATAGAAAGGGAAGTAAATAAGTGGAGCAGAACCCACTTAAAAAAACGAGGCGGTTCTGAAAAGCCTTACGAGTAAGAAGAAATATAAATTAAAAGTTATGTCAGATTTATTAGCAGGTGCTTATTTAGCAAAAGGCACAATAGGAAATGTTGGAATGCCAGGTGCTCCAATCGCAAGTTTTAGTTTAGTAGTTGTACCATCACAGAATTCTGTATCGGGTACAGTAGTAGTTACTCAGGCTATACAAGGCCCTGATAGTCATATTGTAGTTCCGGTAACGGGAAAAATATATGCAACAGGGTTTGGAAGCGTTACAAAAGTAGTCAGTCTTCATGGACAATATGTTCATTCAGTTCCTCCACCGGCTATTGGTTCTTTTTTAGCTGATTTTGATGCTCATTTAGCGATTGACAACTCATGGAACGGTACAGGAGGTTTTTCATATTACCAACATCAAATTGAAAATGTACCGGTTGCTGCAGCAAAAAGCTTGCAGGAAGAACTAGTATAAAGTAAAATCTTAATTGAAATTCTATTTTGGGGAATAGAGATCAATATAAGATTTTTTATTTAAGAAGGTCATCTGTACAAGATGATCTTTTTTATTTGCCGATAGTGCTTTTCTAAGCAATTCTATTTCATATGATTTAATTATTTTCAGATACTTCTTTAAGAATTTTATTTCTCTCTAACAGAAAATTAATCAGATGATTTTTTAGAAAAAGAGAATCGAATATCTTTCCAATAATACCAAACGGAGTTTTATATTGCAGTTTATCTGTCATAATGGTAACGCTGTTTTTTTCTTCAAAAAAATGTTCATGTCTGAAGGTTTTAAATTTTCCTTGTTCCATTTCATCCACAAAATAATCATACAAATCCATTGCTGTAATTTTGCTTTTATGTGTAAGATAAAATCCAAAATGTTTGCCTCGCCAGGTTACGGTTTCATTTAAATTTATCAACCCTGAAGTTGTTCCGGCTATTGCTTTTTCATTTGATTTGCTGGCAGATTGCTGGTGAATGTCGATATTTCTTGAAGCATTAAAAACGATTTGTTTTGAGGCGTTTATTTTTGTGGTGAGGTTTATGGTTGTCATGATTTTATGAGATGTAAACCTAACAGGTTTTTAAAACCTGTTAGGTTTGATTGTTTAATAAATTCTCAAAAGCTGTATCAATATCTCCAAACTTAAATTTAAAACCATTTTCCAAAAGTCTTTTCGGAATCACATTTCTGCTTTTCAAAACCAATTCGGCTTCTGTTCTAATGAAGAGAGATCCAATTTTAAGCAGAAAAATATTTACTGGAATCCCGAAAGGAAAGTCAACTGCTTTTCGAAGTCTGGTCATAAAATTGGAGTTCGGAATTGGTTCCGGCGAAACTACATTAATAACTCCTGTAATTTCTTTTTGAATAATAAAATCAACCGCATTGGCAAAATCCTCTTCATGAATCCAGCTGATAAATTGATTGCCTTTTCCTTGTTTTCCTCCAAAACCAGTTTTTGCCAAAGTCTTCAACGGAATAAAAGCGCCACCGTTTTTCCCTAAAACAATTGAAGTTCGCAAAGCTGTTTTTAAAGTATTTGGAGTTTCAATTTTAAAAAATGCTTTTTCCCATGAAAGTGCTACGTTTATAGAAAAGTCATTTCCAATTTCGCCATTAATTTCATCCATTTGTTTATCTAAAGAAAAACGATAAATAGTTGCTGTTGATGAATTAAGCCAGTGTTTCGGTGGATTTTGACATTTTAAAACGGCTTTGTTTAAAATCTTTGTACTCTCAATTCTGGACAATAGAATTTCTTTTTTATTTTTTTCAGTATAACGGCAGTCAACAGATTTTCCGGCGAGATTGATTAAAACCGTTGCATTTTCTAATTCATATTCCCAGCCGGAAAAAGTCTTTGCGTTCCAGTTCACGTATTTAATTTTGTCAATTGTATGAGATTTTCCTCTGGTCAGAATTACAATTTCATCAAATTTATTTTTGAAATGATTGACTAAAACTTGTCCTAAAAATCCGGTTCCGGCTGCGATGATGAGTTTTTTCATAGTGTTTTATTTCTGTTTATAAACCCGCCAGGTTTTTCCCCTGTCGGGTTTTTGGAATAATTAAGCTTTAAAAACCAACCTTTCTTCCTGAGCTTCTTTCGCTTTTCTTTTTCCTCTAAAGAAGAAGTACAAATTAAAGAATAACATGAAGCCAAGATAGATAGAAAATCCGCCAATCTTGTAGCTTAATCGCTCAATCAATTCCTGATAGCTGTTTTCGCTAATATTCATTTGAAGGATCATGAGTGCAAAGCCAATATTTAAAAGATAAAACCCTGTTTCGAAAAGTCTGTTTGTAGCTTCGGCAATATCTTCACGCCCTTTGAAAATGTCGAGCATAAAGATTTTCCCATTTTTAAAAAGCGTTTTAGAAACATAATAAGTAAGGAACAAAGCGATTGGTAAATAAATGCCGTAACCGATTAAGATTTTTGTAGTTTCCATGATATTTGATTTTAGTTGTTATTTAATTAATTTGTGAATGTACTTGGTTAGAATGATAATGTTGAAATAATGTAGTATTGAAATAATGAAGATGATTATAGCAGTTTTGATTCCGATAATCTCAATTAATTGTGCCGAAGAACTAATTTTTTGCCAGGAAATAAGCGTCATAGCGCAATAGCCAATATTTAAAAGATAGTACCCCAAAAGCAAAACCTGATTGATTTTCTGGCAGATATCCGCATGATTCGGAATTAATTCTGCGACATAAATATTTCCGTTTTTATAACAGATTTTGCCCACTTTCAGAATGATGAAAATCGTTATGCTGAGGTAAATAAAATAGCCAATGATGTTGAGGTTCATGATTATAGTAATTTATAATGACCAATTAAATTATGAATAAACAATGCCGTATTCACTAAAGCAAAGAGTACAAAAAGAGCATTCATATAGTAGCTTCCAACTTTAAAGATTAATTTTTGCGGAATCTGATACATCGGATAATAAGCTATTTGAGTAGCCACTTTTCCAACCCAATACAAAGCAATTAATCCGTTCAATGCAACTGCCAAAGCAGATTGATCTTTTAATTCGGTTGTAAAAACAATAGCTATCAATCCAAAACAAAAATTTAATCCCTGAATATATCTTCCGTATGTTTTGGCAATTTCCTGATTTAGAGGCTTGAGTTGTTTTACATCGTTATACCAATCAAAAACATTGTGACGAATATAAGGATAGATGAGAGCTGTAAATATTTGGCCAATTCCACTTAAAATTATTAGCCAGTTTGGTATAGTTATATTCATGATTTCTGATTTTATAGATTAATAAGAATTTAATTGTAAACCTCTTAAAGTGCTAAGTTTTTCCATTCTGCTTTTAAGAAGTTCATAGTTTGGCTTTTTGATTGTAAATAATAAAGGTTAAAAAAAATATTAGGGCTATAGGTAATGCAAACAGCCAATCCATACTTTGGCGATCCCAAATCGCAAAAAAGAGAATTACGAAGCCAAAATAAATGTAAATCAATTTGTTTTTCGGAAAAATCAGGACAAATAAAATAGCGGCTAAAACCTGCAATGCACCAGTAATTGCTAAACCATAACCTCCAAGTATTAAAAAAATTAAGGCTATAATATTTATGATTTCTATTATTTTAAAAGTTGTTTTCATAGTTATTGATTATTTTAAACTTTCAGAAAAAAATGAAAGTTTTAATTAAATTTTTTTAGTTTGTAGAATTATTTCATGATTTTCAAAACCAAACGTCCTAACCAGTTTTCATTAAATTCTGTCATTTTGTCTAACATATTATCTGCTTTTAAAACAAAATCATACAATTTAGAAGTCTGATCAATAAAGTGTTTTTCTTCAGCTGTGTTTCCTGATTCAATTGTTGAAACTTCTTTTAAGATTTTAAGGGCAGGCTTGATTTCTCTTTTGCTTCTTTCTCTCGAAATTTTTACTGCTAATTCATCCAAATCTTTTTCGGCAGTAAAAAATTCTCTTCGTTCTCCGGCTTTATACTCTTTATAAACGATTCCCCAATCCATTAAAGCTCTCAGATTCATACTGGCGTTTCCTCTGGAAATTTGCAATTCATCCATAATGTCTTCCATCGAAACAGCTTCGTTTGATACCATTAATAAAGCATGGATTTGTGCCATGGTTTTATTAATTCCCCATTGAGAACCTAATGCTCCCCAGGTTTGTACGAACTTATTTTTTGCTTCTTTGAATTCCATTTTCAGCGTTCTTTTCTTTTGATGAAACAAATGTAGTAAAAGTTTTTAAACTTTCAAAAATAATTGAAAGTTTGTTTTAAAGAAAAAGCCGAAAGTTTCGTTTCGGCTTTTTTTTATCAGCGTTTATCTTCTTTAGAATAATTCGAAACACCATTAATATCAATTGGATTTCCTAAAAAATGAGGTTCACGATTTCTTAAAACATCAAAAAAAGATTTGAAAGTCGAAAGATATTCTCGAAAGCAGACATATTTATAGCCTTTATATTCTCCTTTATTAGCAGAGTAACCCGCTGACTTTATTCCGAGTTTCTGTCCAATGTAAACTGCCCGGTTTAAATGATATTTCTGAGATATTAAAGTGGCTTTTTTGATTTTAAAAATATGTTTGGCACGATACATAGTCGAGTAAGTATCGAAACCGGCGTAATCGATAAAGATTTTAGTGGTGTCAACGCCATGTTTGAAACAATAATTTTTCATCACAGTCAATTCATCATACTCATTACTGCCATTGTCTCCCGAAAGCAAAATTTTATTGATTCGCTTCGCTTTGTATAAAAAGATTCCGGCATCCAATCTGTCTTTTAAATATTTGCTTGGCTGATCTCCGTTAATTCCGGCACCAAAAATAATTCCAACATCATTTTTTGGAAACTTCCTTAATGAATAATGAATATCTCTTTTAGTAGATGACTTTACGTGTGAATTTACCACAACAATTAAAATTAATAGAATAATAGAAACATAAAGAGCTATTTTGAAATATTTTTTCATGTATTATTTTTTGTATAGTTAAAAATTGGAAATAGTCAATATAGTTAAATTTTCTCTGGGTCTCAAATTCAAATACAATAAAAAAAACCGGAGTATTGCTACTCAGGTTTTAAATATCTAAAAGAAGTTTAACAATCTTACAGAAGTCCCGCTCTCTTCAACAAAGCTTCCGGTTTTGGTTCCTGACCTCTGAAACGTTTGTACAAAACCATCGGGTGTTCTGTTCCTCCTTTTGAAAGTACGTTGTCCTGGAATTTTTTCGCCACTTCTGTATTAAAAATGCCTTTTTCCTGAAAATATTCAAAAGCATCGGCATCCAGAACTTCAGCCCATTTGTAGCTGTAATATCCGGAAGAATATCCACCTTGAAAAATATGCGAAAAAGCAGTACTCATAGCATTTTCTTTTACATCCGGATACAATTGTGTGTTGGCAAATTGTTCTGTTTCGAAAGTTTTTAAATCGGTAATGTGTGTTGGATCCTGTCCGTGCCATGCCATATCCAATAATCCAAAACTCAATTGACGCAAAGTGGCCATTCCTTCCTGAAAACTGGCGCTTTCCTTAATTTTCTGAACGTATTCAATCGGAATAATTTCTCCGGTTTCGTAGTGATTTGCAAACAAAGCCAAAGCTTCCGGTTCATAACACCAGTTTTCCATAATCTGACTTGGCAGTTCTACAAAATCCCAGTAAACAGAAGTTCCGGATAAACTAGGATAAGTTGTATTAGCCAACATTCCGTGTAAACCGTGACCAAATTCATGAAACAAAGTTGTTACTTCATTAAAAGTCAATAAAGATGGTTTTGTTTCTGTTGGTTTTGTAAAGTTGCAAACGTTCGAAATATGCGGTCGTTCGTTTACACCATCTTTTATAGACTGCGATTTGAATGATGTCATCCAGGCACCATTTCTTTTTCCTTTTCTTGGGAAGAAATCAGCGTAGAAAATTGAAACTAAATTGTTATCAGCATCTCTAACTTCATAAGTGATCACTTCCTCGTGATATTTATCGATGTCAAAAACTTCGGTAAATGTTAAACCAAATAGTTTATTAGCAACGATAAAAGCACCATCTAATACTTTCTCTAACTGAAAATAAGGTTTAAGTTTTTCGTCATCTAACTGAAAAAGCTTTTGTTTTAATTTTTCTGAATAATAAGCGCCGTCCCATTTTTCAAGTTGTTCGATTCCGTCCAGTTCTTTCGCGAAAGTAGTCAATTCAGCAAATTCTTTTTGAGCCGCAGGTTTTGCTTTTGCTAATAAATCATTTAAGAAGGAGAAAACTTTCTCTGGACTTTGCGCCATTCTTTCTTCCAAAACAAAATGGGCGTGGGTTTTATAACCTAATAAATTAGCTCTTTCAAAACGCAATTGGGTAATTTTTAGAACATTTTCCTGATTGTCAAATTCATTATTCTGAAATGATCTGGCACCAAAAGCAATCGCCATTTTTTTACGCAATTCACGATTATCAGCATAAGTCAAAAACGGAACATAACTTGGATGATCTAAGGTGAAAATCCAGCCTTCTTTTTCCTTTTCTTTTGCTAATAATCTTGCCGCTTCGATTGTTCCTTCGGGCAAACCTGCTAAATCAGATATATTACTTATATGCAATTCAAAAGCATTAGTTTCAGCCAAAACATTTTCGCCAAACTGTAAACTGAGCATGGATAATTCCTTATCAATTTCTCTTAATTGATCTTTTTTGTCTTCTGGTAAATTGGCTCCGTTTCTGGAAAAACTTTTGTATTTTTTATCCAAAAGTGTCGTTTGTTCCGGAGTTAAATCCAAACTTTCTTTTTGCTCGTAAACTGCTTTTATTTTGGCAAACAAAGCAGCGTTTAGTGTAATGTCATTTCCGAACTCTGAAAGTAAAGGCGAAACTTCCTGAGCAATTTTCTGCATTTCGTCATTCGTTTCAGCCGAATTCAAATTGAAGAAAATGCTGGAAAGACGGTCTAAAGTATCACCTGCAAAATCCATAGCCACAACGGTATTTTCAAAAGTCGGTGCTTCCGGATTGTTTACGATAGCATCAATTTCGGCTCTAGCCAATGAAATCCCTTCCTGAAAAGCAGGAACGTAATCTTCGATTTTAATTTGCGAAAAAGGGGCTGTGTTATGTTTGGTGTTGAAATGTTGTGTTAAGATGCTCATAAGTGTAATTTTTTTTTACGCAAAGATTCACCAAGAAAATACAAAGATTCACAAAGTTTTTTTTCAATAATAAATTAAAAAATCTTGGCAAATCTCTGTGGACTTTCTCCGCGTTCCTCTGTGAAATAATCTTATTTATTTAAACCTTCCGCAGCTTTATTAACCGCAGCTTTCAATTCTTCTTTGTATGAAATAATTGTATCAAGCACTTTTTTATCATGGCTTCCAATGATTTGTGCTGCTAGAATACCGGCATTTTTTGCTCCGTTCAAAGCAACCGTTGCAACGGGAACGCCACCAGGCATTTGCAAAATAGATAAAACAGAATCCCAGCCATCGATAGAATTACTTGATTTTACCGGAACTCCAATTACAGGAAGCGGTGACATTGAAGCAACCATCCCTGGTAAATGTGCAGCACCACCAGCTCCGGCAATAATCACCGAAATACCGCGTGTATGTGCATTTTTACTGAAATCGAATAATTTTTCCGGCGTTCTGTGTGCCGAAACGATATCTACTTCAACTTCAATATTAAATTGTTTTAATATATCGATGGCATCCTGCATGACTGGCATGTCTGAGATACTTCCCATTATGATGGCTACTTTACTCATTTTTTTTGTTTGTTTTGTTTCAGGTTTCAAGTTTTCGCTTTAACTGAAAATGTTATTTATTTTTCTGAGAAATAAGAACTAATTACTACTTACTAGGTACTAATTACTATGCGCTAATCACTCTAATAGTATTCTTAACTTCCTCTGCAATTCGTCTCGCTTCCTGCATATCTTCATTTACAATCGTAACATGCCCCATTTTTCTAAAAGGTCGAGTTTGTTTTTTACCGTAAATATGTGGTGTAACGCCATTCCATCCTAAAATTGTTTCTATGTTTTCGTAAACGACATCTCCGGAAAAGCCTTCGGCACCCACTAAATTTACCATAATACCGGCAACTTTACTGTCGGTGTTTCCTAACGGAAGATCCAAAATCGCACGTAAATGATTTTCGAATTGTGAAGTATAACTGGCTTCAATTGAATAATGTCCTGAATTGTGTGGGCGTGGAGCAACTTCATTTACCAGAATTTCATCCTCATTGGTTTGAAACATCTCAACTGCCAATAATCCAACATGATTGAATTTCTCCGAAACATTCAAAGCGATTGCTCTGGCTTTTTCGGACACTTTTTCGTCAATTCTTGCGGGACAGATTACATATTCTACCTGATTGGCTTCCGGATGGAATTCCATTTCAACAACCGGATAGGTTTTTATTTCTCCAGACGGATTTCTGCAAACGATTACCGCCAATTCATTTTTGAACGGAATCATGATTTCTGCAATACATTCTACATTTGGCAAGCTATCTAAATCAGAAACCTGACGGATTACTTTTACACCATTTCCGTCGTAACCAAATTCAGTACACTTCCATACGAAAGGCAATTTTAAATCATTGATTTTAGATTTTAAATTTTCTAAATTTTCAAATCTTTCAAAAGGTGCAGTTGGAATATTATTATCTGCGTAAAATTGTTTTTGGATTCCTTTATTCTGAATTCCTTTCAAGGTTTTTGGAGAAGGATACACTTTTAGGCCTTCGTTTTCTAATTGCGTTAAAGCTTCCAAATTAACCAATTCAATTTCGAAAGTCAAAACATCAACTTGCTTTCCAAAATTGTAAACCGTGTCATAATCCATTAAATCGCCCTGAAAGAATTTGTTGCAGGCAATTTTGCACGGAGCTTCGTCACTCGGATCTAAAACGTATGTTTGTATGTCAAATTTTCGCGTATCAAACAACAGCATTTTGCCTAGCTGACCACCGCCTAATATTCCTAATTTAAAATCAGAAGAAAAATAATTCATTGTCTTTATAGTGTATTTAAGAATTCATCTGGTGTGAATACATTGATTTCTGAAAATTTAAAATCTTTTAAATCTCTTGTAATAATACAATCCATGTTATCAATTGATTGTGCTGTAGTAATCTGAATCGCATCTTCAAAATCTTTATGATTCGATTTTAAACTTTTCTTCAAAATAGATTCTGTTACTGCAATTATTGAAATAATATCTAATAAATCCTCAATAATAGATCGTAATTCTTTTTCATCAACTACTTTTTTTGCGATATAATGCATTGTAGCAATGGAATGTGAAGAAGAATACATTTTGACTTTATGGCGTTGACAGTAATCGAAAATTGAAATTGCATTTTTTGAAAATGGAAATCTGTTTGCAACAATATCAACTAATATGTTAGTATCCAGAAAGATATGTTTAGAGTCCATATTTTTCTTTATAATGTTCTTCTCTTGCTTTTTCTTCGTCAAAATCCGGCGGAAGCGTTATTCGTCCAATCAGTTTTTTTACTTTCGGATGAATGTCATCATATGTTTGTTCTTTTTCAGTCAGATTTTTAAAATAACTTTCTACGAGTTCAGATAAGCTTCTGCCTGTTTTTTTTGCATACGATTTCGCTTGCTCGATGACTTCTTTTTCTAACGATAAAGTGAGTTTAGTATTCATACACGTAAAGTTTTTACAAATGTACGTAAAATAATTATTTCGCGAAATCTAGATTAATGTATTCCCTTTATTTCTTTAAAAAAGATAATTTCTAATTTAAATTATTTAAAAATGAAACCTCAAATTTCACAAAGTAGCACAAATTAATTTTCTAAAAAACTTTTCGTTTGATGAAAGTTCTCATATTGAGAATATAATTTGCGAAAATTTGTGCAATTTGTGGTTAAAAAAAAATCACTTTGTTTTCTTCAAAACTTCTTTCGCAACCGCTTTATAAGCTGCCGAATGATCTCCAAAATCCTTCTCCAGAATAATTTTCAGTTCCGGGTGAATCCAGTCATAATGGTTTCCTAAAAGATATAAGGTTCTGATTGAATACGCTTTTGTAGCAACCTTAACATCATTGATCAGCCAGTCAAAAGAGGCTTCGATGCAATCCTGCAGATTTTCTTCTGAAAGTGAAATGCTGTTTTCATCTTTCATGTAGTGTGATTTTACTAAAAGCTGAATGACTTTTGCAATGGCCCGAATCGAACTTTCGTCTTTCAAAATTTTCAAATTCGAACAGAAAAAATCAAGATGCGGCTGCAGCCAAAGCAATTCTTCGTAAGATACAAATTCTAAAATCCAGCAGGCTCTGTGATGATTTTTATCAGATGTTGAAAAACAAATAGAAACCAGTTCATCATATAAAAAATGATTTTCTAAAATTTCCTGCGCAACAAGATTTCGGCTTGCTCTGCAGGGATAGACGTAATCGAGTTTTGTTTGCAGTTCAGAAGACATTTTTTTAATTTGAAATATACATCTAAAATAAATAATTTAATGAAACAGATCCGTAATAATTTACAGGAAGTCCCGGATAATAATATCTTGGAGATGAAGTCCCAACGGGAAGTGCATTTGGTAAAATTAAAGAAGCATATTTTTCGTTAGTCAAATTATTAACACCAAAAGCTAAATTAGAACTTAGATTACGGAGAATTTCAAAACGATAACCCGTTTTTAAGTTGACAATATTATAAGAATCTGAAAAAGCCGAATTAGCATCGTTCATCGGAATTTCATCTACAAATTGATAATCGGCATTAAAATAAATTCCAAAACGGGTATTTAAAACCAATCCTGCATTGACTTTATTGGCAGGAACTCCGGTTAATTTATTTCCGGAATAATCATTTCCGCTGTCAACAAATTCTTTAAATTCATATTTTCCAATGGAAGTTCCGATATAGGAATTCAGATTAAAAATTCGATTCATTTGCCAATTATGCTTCAACGTAATTTCGATTCCTTCATGCAATGTTTTTCCGGCATTTACACCTTCATATTGATCATCGCCAATTCTTTTAGCAACCAATAAATCTTTAATTTCCATTCGGTACAAAGCAATTTCAGTATACAGATTTTTATTGAAGAAATAGAATTTTCCACCCAATTCAAAATTATAGCCGTTTTCAGGTTTAATATTCGGATTGATCGTTCCATTGCTTGTCAATGTTTCTTCGGTTGCAGGCAAAGAAAATCCACGGCTTGCTGAAAAGTATATGGTTTGTTGCTGGTTTGGTTTGAATAATAAAGAAAGCTGAGGAGAAAAAATGCCGTCATAGCTATATTTTTCAGTTGCAGTTTTTTGCGGAAGAAAGTTCATCAGTTCAAAATGCGTTTCATTATAATTTAAACCCAGTTGAAGTTCTAGTTTTTCTGAAAGCAACGATCTGACTTGAGAAAATATATTGTAAAAATGCCTTTTCTGATCACTTTCCGTCAATTGATTTCCTTGTAAACTGCCTTGTCCGTTGTTTTCTTTGTATAGATTTTCAAAAGTATTTCCGTTGTAATTATCGGTAAAATATTCCATACCGAAAATGAAATGATTTTTCAATTTTCCAATTTCGAAATTTCCTGAAAATTGCGTTCTCACGCCCGTCGCAAAAGTATATTGTCGCAAAACATCAAAAGGTCTCGGTTCATTGCTGTCCTTATAATTTATAAAAACAGAAGTTGAATTATTCAAATTATCAGTAATCTTAAAATCATAAGCCAAACCAGCCAAAGTCGATTTGTATTCTTTAAATCCTTTTGAAGCAACCCAGGTCGCAGCGCCCAATGTTGGGTTATTTTCATAATCGTGCTTATTAATCGAACTCGGAATAAAACCTTTCAAGTAAGTATAATTAGTGAAGTATGTCAGTTTGCTGTTTTGTCTTCTGAATAATTCTCCGGCAAGCGTAATCCCTTCTCGTTTATAAGAACTGTTTTCACGCCAGCCATCACTTTTTAGATTGTGATAACTTAAATTCAGGCTTGAGTTTTTCTCGTACAGACTATAATTCAAAGTATTTTTCAATAATCCAAAAGAACCAAAAACAGAACTTATTCCGGCCGTCTGTCCTTTTGTTTTAGAAAGTTGAGGTGAAATCAAAATCGCTCCGCCCAAACCTGCGCCGTAAATACTCGAAAGCGGACCTTTGATGATTTCAATCTGGTTGAGGTTTTCCAGATCGATATCATCAATAACTGTTTCACTGTTTCCGGAAGTCAGCGGAATACTGCCATAAAAAGCCCTAATTTTATTCGTTCCATAAGGCGTTCGCGCACCAATACCGCGAATCGAAATTCGGGTTGTCGTAAAGTTGGATGACTGCATGAAAACACCCGGAATTGTATTAACAACATTTGTAATGTCGGTAGCATTATTTTGCAGCAATTCTTTTTTTGATAAAATTCCAATCGAAGCCGGCGCATTTTGCAAACTGTCATTAATGTGAAAGGAGCTGATAACGACTTCTTCCAGTTTTTCTGTCTTAACAGAATCAATAGATTTGCTTTTTTCTTCTTGAGCAAAAGTGTTTTGAAAAACAATTAAGGCAAGAAGAAAAAAGCAATATTTTTTTAAAACCATATTTCAATTTTAGATTTGGAATTTTACTTATTCGCAGTCACTTTCCAAACCGTATTCCCACTATCATCATTTACCAAAAGGGATCCGTCATTCATAACCGTAACTGCAACCGGACGGCCGTAAACCTCTGCGTTGTTTTCATCGGAAATAAAACCGGTTAAAAAATCTTCCGGTTTTCCTGAAGGTTTTCCGTTTGTAAAAGGAACAAAAACAACTTTGTAACCCGATATTTTGGCACGATTCCAGGAACCATGCTGACCTACAAAAGCACCATTTTTATATTTTGACGGAAATTTATCTTTAGTATAAAAAGCAAATCCCAATGATGAAGTATGAGGGCCAACCGAAACATCAGGTACAATTGCTTTTGCTACTAAATCTTTACGTTCCCCTTTTAGTCTTGGATCAGGAATGTTTCCGAAATAAGAATACGGCCATCCATAAAAACCATCTCTTTTAACACTTGTAATATAGTCAGGAACTAAATCTTCACCCAGTTCATCACGCTCATTAACAGCTGTCCACAATTCTTTGTTTACCGGATTCCAATCCATTCCAACTGGATTTCTAAGTCCGCTTGCGTAGATTTTTTCTCCCGTTCCGTCAGGATTAATTTCAAGAATTGCGGCACGGCGAATTTCTTTGTCCATTCCGTTTTCTCCACATTACTTCCTGAACCTACAGAAACATAAATTTTAGAACCGTCAGCATTTGCG
>CBFGNY010000113.1:0-14678 GCA_965650235.1 uncultured Flavobacterium sp.
CAGCAGCAATTTCTTTGTCAGATGTCTGATTCTGGTACATTATCCAAAGTAATATTCCAAATATCAATTCAAAACCAATGATTGAATTAAGATCAATTTTTTTTTCATCCATTATTATTTAAAAAGTTATTCGTTAAAGGCTATTAGTGATGAGTTTGACTCAAAAGTTACATCCCCTTAGAATATTAATATTATTTTTTATGCGCATTTACAGCTGCAGCTACAAAGTTTACGAAAATTGGATGTGGATTAGCAACCGTACTTTTGTATTCCGGGTGATATTGTACTCCAATGAAAAACGGATGTTTTTCTAACTCAATAATTTCAACCAATCCAGTATCAGGATTTACTCCCGAAGCAATTAATCCTGCTTTCTGCAATTCATCCTTATATTTATTATTGTACTCATAACGATGACGGTGACGCTCTGAAATTGTTTTTTCTCCGTAGATTTTATGTGCTAAAGAGTTTGGCTTAATATCACATTTCCAGGCTCCAAGACGCATTGTTCCACCTTTGTCGGTAATCGTCTTTTGCTCTTCCATCAAATTTACCACCGGATGTTTTGTTTTATCATTCATCTCGGTAGAATTCGCTTCTTTATAACCTAAAATATTTCTTGAAAACTCAATAACAGACATTTGCATTCCTAAACAAATTCCGAAGAACGGAATATTATTTTCACGTGCATAACGAACTGCTTCAATTTTTCCTTCAATACCTCTTTCCCCAAAACCAGGAGCCACTAAAACTCCGTCAAGAGGTCCTAATTTTTCTTCAACATTATCAATATTGATATGTTCTGAGTGAATAGAAATTACATTTACTTTAGTTTCATTGGCAGCACCTGCGTGAATAAACGCTTCTAAAATAGATTTGTAACAGTCCTGCATCTCTACATATTTACCAATCAAACCAATATTTACGGTTTGTTTTGGATTTTTTAGCCTGCGTAAAAAAGTATTCCATGTTTTTAAATCCGGAGCCGCTTTTTTAGGCAAATCTAATTTTTTCAAAGCCACAACATCTAATCCTTCTTCAAGCATTAAATTTGGAACTTCATATATCGTCGAAGCATCGATTGATTGAATAACTGCTTCTTTTTTAACATTACAAAACAAAGCCAATTTGTTACGCAGTTCCTGAGATAATTCATGCTCAGTTCTACAAACCAAAATATCTGCTTTGATACCGCTTTCCATTAAAGTTTTTACAGAGTGCTGCGTTGGTTTTGTTTTTAGCTCACCTGCAGCGGCCAAATAAGGAACCAATGTTAAATGAATAACAATTCCGTTGTTTTCTCCCAACTCCCAAACCAACTGACGAACAGATTCAATATATGGCAATGACTCAATATCACCAACAGTACCACCAATTTCAGTAATCACAATATCATAATCACCGGATTTCCCCAGCAATTGCATTCTGTCTTTGATTTCGTTAGTAATATGAGGAACAACCTGAACTGTTTTTCCAAGGAATTCCCCTCTTCTTTCTTTTTCAATAACCGAAAGATAAACTCGTCCTGTAGTAACATTATTAGCCTGAGAAGTAGGAACATTCAAAAAACGCTCGTAGTGACCTAAATCTAAATCTGTTTCAGCACCATCATCTGTTACATAACATTCACCATGCTCGTACGGATTTAAGGTACCCGGATCCACATTAATATACGGATCGAATTTTTGAATAGTTGTACGATAACCTCTTCCTTGTAACAATTTTGCTAAAGATGCTGCGATAATTCCTTTTCCTAATGAAGAAGTCACACCGCCTGTAACAAAAATATATTTTGTTTGATTCATTCTGTTGTAGTTTGTATTGTAGTTGTGTAAAAAACTTGGCAAAAGTACAAATTTAATTAGACAATTTGCTAATTAGAAAATTAGAAAATGTATCAATTGAAAAATTTAAGAAATAGACAAGTGATAATTAGAAAACCATGAATTAAATTCATTTTAAACCAAATATTTAAAATTATCTCTCTAAACATTATCTAATTTTTTAATTTTTCATTATCTAATTCTTTTAAGGCTTGGGATACTGCTTTTTAATATTTCGAATCAATTCTTCCAAACCGTTTAGTTTCAATTCGTAAATTAATGCCAATTGTTGGCCTAATTCCCCTTTAGGAAAACCTTTATTATGATACCAGACAATATAATATTCAGGAATGTCAATAAGAAACCAACCTTCATATTTACCGAAGGGCATTTTGGTATGGGCTAACTTTATTAGTTGTTTTTTGTCTTGTTCCATTTTTTAAAAGAAAAAAGAAGCAAGAAAAAAGAGTATAGATAATATCTTTTTCCTTGCTTCTTTAAATCTATAAATTTATTTATTTCCAGTTGAACGTAATGCGTTTTTCGATATCTGAGTTTAAACTCAAAAATACAGGACACGTCATCGCAGCACGTTCTAAAATTGTTTTACTTTTTTCATCCGCATTGCTTTTCAGTTCAAAAACAATTTCGATGGCACCAATCCTTCGTGGTTCTGCATTCATTATTTTTGTAACTTCCGCTGTAGAATCTACTAAATCAACCTCTAAATCACGAGCTTTAATTCCCATAATTGTAAACATACAGCTTGCCAACGCATTAGCTGCTGTATCTGTTGGAGAAAACGCCTCTCCTTTTCCGTTATTGTCTATTGGTGCATCCGAAATGATTTCGCTTCCTGATTGTACATGTATTGATTTTGTTCTTAAATCGCCTAAATAGGTTACTTTGGATGTCATTAGTTTGCTGCTTTTAAAGTTAAGTCTGAATCGTAATATAAAATGTAAACGCCTTTGTTAGCGTGTCCTCCATCTTCTTTTATATAATATTGAAATTTACTGTCAACTTGTTCAGTTGTAATCAAATCTGCCGTTTCCTGATATGTTTTCCCCTGAACCAAACGCATCATTGTATCAAAAGTTACATCAAAACCACGAGTAGCATACGAACTTGGATTTACTTTATTTCTCAGATTATATTCTTTTTCAAAAATCAACACTGAAGATTCATCACTTTGTCGTGTTACTGAAGGATACATTAATTTTAGTTTTACCAAATTTTCAAAATAAATTTCGTCAGTATCCAAAGTACTGTTTGATTCCAAAATCACTAATTGTACCTGGCATGTTCTCTGTGCATCGATTAAAGCTCTTATAGTGGCTTTAACCATTGCTGTATTAGCGGTTTCCATTACAACATAATTCATTTTTCCGGGAAACAACAAACTTTTTAAACTGGAAACATCCAGACCACCTGTCTCAGTTAAAGAAGCAAAAGCTACTCCTTTTTGATTTTGTTTGATATAATTGATTATTGATTCTTTTTTCCTGTCGACTACAGCTACAATATTGCCGTTTTTAGAGCGCATATAATCAAACATAGCATTTTTGACAACATCATTGGACGGGATTGACTGATACAAATTATCTATTGGATTAGCCGAATCTTTTGATAATGGCGAGATTACAGGCACGTTATATAATCGTAATGAATTTGCCAACGCTTCAGCATTGCTTTGATAAAATGGTCCTATAACCGCATCCGCATCCTGTAATTTATTTTGTGCCATCAAACCTGAAACATTTGAAGTGTTTTTTGTCTCCTGCGAATCATAAATTGAAATGTCGATTGGTAATTTTAAAACTTTAGCCGAATCAATTGCCATCATTGCTCCTGAATAAAAATCCAGGGTCATATTCAAAAATTTATCGTTTTTTATTCTATTGGCAGAACTTACCGTATCATTTTGCATTTTTGCCAGATTGAAAGGCAACAATAAAACTATTTTTTTACGTTCGTTAAGTCCTCTTTTTTTAGATAATTCGACTACTTCAGGATTAGCAGAAACAGTTTCTGATTTTACTTTTTCAAGAATTTTTATTCCCGAAGTATTTTCTGTCGGACTTCCTGCAGTTTTTTCAGTTGGCTGTGACTGAGCAATAATTGGAGCCGGTGCTAAATATCCTGATGGAACTTTTAAAACCATACCTTCTTTTAACCCTTCAGAAAGTGCCGGATTCAATTCAGTCAACTCTTCTTCGGTTATATGAAAAGTTTTGCCTAAACTATAAAAAGTCTCTTTTGGTTTTACCTGATACTCCATATAAGTTGTTCCTTTTTTGGAAGTTCCGTCGGGTTTAGCAACATTCGCCACAGCCTCAGATTTAGGAGCTGTTCCTTTTATAGTTAAACGATACCCAATTGGAAGATTGGCAACAATCTCAGGATTACGTTTTTCTAAATCCTCAACTGTAGTTTTATACTGTTTTGCGATTGAATATTTAGTTTCTTTTGGCAAAACATCATGAAATACATACTTCTCCTGTGCAGTGGTTTTAGGAGTATTTGTTTTCGAAGCCACTCCTTTAGACGGAATAACCAATGTCTGACCAATTTGCAAACCATCTGTTATCAAAAAGGGATTGGCAGCTTTTAGTGCTTCATCAGAAACATCATATTTTTTTTCAATACCATAAAGTGTTTCTTTTGGCTGAACTACATGTGAGCCTCTCTTTTGAGTTACACTTTGAGCAGTTGTAACCTCTTTTTTAGCAGATGCATCCTTAGCTCCAGTACTCGGAATCAACAAAACTGTATTAGGCTTCACTCCATTTCTGGCATCTGGATTTAACTGGTAGATATCATAAGGAGTAACCTTAAATTTTTGTGCAATTTGATTCACTGTCTCTCCGCTGGACACTTTGTACTTAATTACTTTTCCCTGAGAAAAAGCTGAAACTGTAATAAAAAAAACAAAAGAAAATATGGCGAAAAAATATTTCATAATAAATATTAAAAACAATTATTCATAATGTGGACAAGATACTAATTTATGTTTAAAACAAAAATCAGTCCGAAAATTAATTTCTTAACTAAATTATTACCTCAGATCAATTTCTGCCTTGGCAATAATGACGTTTTTATATAACTCATCTTCCTCCTTTTTCTTGCATTGATATAAAAGTTCTTCCATATTATTGTATTTACACGAATACACATAATAAGAAAGACTGTTTATATTAAAGAAAAAACTAGCGTTAAAATCGCCTGAGTCAATCAGTTTCATAATTAATTTGTCTCTTGGTATTGCATCTGTAAAGACACCCAAAACTAAATAATATCCATTTGGAACTTCTTTAAGATTATCAAAAGCTTCAATTTTTATATCTTTTTCGTTTTTAAAAGGATTTTCTTTAAGTTCCTCTTTCATTTCTTCCAGGGAAACTGTTTTTAAAGTTTCAGCCGGATCAGTTGTGCTTTTATTTTTAATTGCCTGATCCTGATATTTTTTCAACTTTATCAAAGCCAGTTTGTCATCAAATTTCCTGGCTTCCATACTATAATAAGAAGCTTTGCTGATGTGCCGTTTTACTTCAATCTTTTTCTGAGTATCCAGTGAATCTATTTTGGCAATTAAAAGTTGATTTTGGGCATCACCTTTTTCCTGCTCTATTTTATAACGTTTTATTTCTTCCAACGAAAGGCGTTGCTGCAATGAGGTAACATTGTTGTTTTTTTCGCTTTCGCGTATTTTCTTCTTATATTCCTGATTTTCCTCTACAGCAATTCTTTCTACTTTATTCATTAAACCTGCGTAAGCTTTTCGGTTTTCAGCCAATTCTTTTTTAAGCTGAGAAGATAATTCACTTGTTTTTCCGATGCTTTGATAAGATAGTTTTTCTAATCGTTTAGATTCATCAACATTCAGGACATCCATTCTTTTTAATTCAACCAAATCATTATTCATAGTATTAACCAATGAATCTAATTTGTCCATTAAAATATCCTGCACATTTTTATTGGCTTCTAAAACCAAACGAAGCTTCTCAACCGAATTCTCCTTTGAACCGTTCATGTCATTCAGGTTCACTTTTAAGTCATTAATTTTTATGATTTTCTGGTTCATTTCTTTCTGAACAATCAATCTGTCTTTTAAATCATCAATTTCAACTGTTTTGGCTTTTGTTTTTTCAACTACAACTTGTTTTTCGGCAAGAGCCAGCATCAATTCTTCGCTTTCGTTAGTTGGTTTAATTGCTGTTTTATTTATGGCTAATTTATTCCCGACAACTAATCCGTTTACTATTTCAGGGTTTTGAGATTCTAACTGATCAATAGAAATACCGTATTTTTTAGCAATCGAAAACTTGGTTTCTTTTGGCTCAACTATATGAAAAACAGTTTCCTGATTGATAACGCGTACTCTTCCGTCAAGGGTTTTTCTTTTGTTTGGAATTGAAATGGTCTGACCAATTTGCAATCCGTTTTGAAGTAAATTTTTATTTAAATTTTCTAAATCCTGAACCGACACATTATATTGTCTGGCAATACTAAACAGCGATTCTTTAGCTGCAACTAAATGTGTTGCTTTTGAAGAAGTTGTAATTTCAGTTTTTAAAGGATTTGAATTGTTTTGCGGAATTACCAATTCCTGACCAATCTGAAGTCCGTTTACAAGAACTGGATTTGCATTTTGAAGTTCCTCAACAGATACATTGTATTGTTTTGACAATCCAAAAAGGGTTTCTTTTGCTTCAACAATATGAGTAATTTGTTGGTTTGAATTTTGTTTTTCTGTGGAGTGAACAGGAATCTTAATAATTTGATTGTCTTTGATTCCACTTTGGGACTCGGGGTTGAGTTTGTAAATTTCATCGACCGAAATCTTATATTTTTGGGCAATAAAATAAGCAGTTTCTCCTTTTTGAATTTTGTGCTCTATAATTGAATCTTGTGCAGTTATTTTGTTAAAAGACAAAATAAACACAAGAGAAATCGTTAAAAGTTCTCTCATAAATAGTAGGTTATAAAAAATTAAGGCCTTACAAATGTAAGACCTTAATTTTAAATATGGTACTATTCCCACTCAATTGTTGCAGGTGGTTTTGAACTTATATCGTAAACGACGCGATTTACGCCTTTTACTTTATTAATAATATCATTTGAAACTTTCATTAAGAATTCATAAGGCAAATGAACCCAGTCAGCAGTCATTCCATCTGTAGACTCTACAGCTCTAAGCGCTACTACTTTTTCATAGGTCCGTTCATCGCCCATCACACCAACAGAATTTACAGGAAGCAAAATTGCTCCAGCCTGCCAAACTTTATCATATAATCCCCAGGATTTTAATCCGTCGATAAAAACTTTATCTACATCCTGTAAGATTTGTACTTTTTCTAAAGTAATATCTCCTAAAATACGAATAGATAATCCAGGCCCAGGGAAAGGATGTCTTCCTAATAATTCAGGATCAATTCCTAATGTTGCTCCCACTCTTCGAACCTCATCTTTAAACAACATTCTAAGCGGTTCTACAATTTTTAATTTCATATAATCCGGCAATCCACCAACATTATGGTGTGATTTTATTGTTGCCGATGGTCCTTTTACGGAAACCGATTCGATTACATCAGGATAAATTGTACCTTGCGCTAACCAGGTAACATCTTCAATTTTATGTGATTCATCATCAAAAACTTCGATAAAAGCATTACCAATTGCTTTTCTTTTCAATTCTGGATCAGTTACTCCGGCCAAGGCATCATAAAAACGCTGAGAAGCATCAACTCCTTTCACGTTCAATCCCATACCTTCATATTGATCTAAAACACTTTGAAATTCATTCTTACGAAGTAATCCGTTGTTTACGAAAATACAATACAGGTTTTTACCAATCGCTTTGTTTAATAATACCGCTGCCACTGTTGAATCAACTCCTCCCGAAAGACCTAAAACAACTTTGTCGTTTCCGATTTTCTCTTTCATTTCAGCTACTATTTCTTCAACGAAAGCGTTTGGAGTAAAGTTTTGAGGAACTTCGGCAATATCTACTAAAAAGTTTTTCAGCATTTTTGATCCATCTGTTGAGTGAAAAACTTCAGGATGATATTGAATTGCATAAGTTGTTTCGCCTTCAATTTTATAAGCTGCATACTCTACATCATGCGTACTTGCCAATTTTACTGCATTGGTTGGTAAAGCTTTGATACTGTCGCTATGGCTCATCCAAACCTGGCTGTTTTCTGAAACATCGTTAAAGAAAACTTCATTATCCTTAATATAGGATAAATTAGCTCTTCCGTATTCTCTTGTATTGGAAGCTGCTACTTCCCCACCGCTAAAGTGAGCTAAATATTGCGCTCCGTAACAAACTGCCAATAATGGAAGCTTTCCTCGAATTTGAGATAAATCAGGATGTGGAGCATCTTCTCCGCGAACAGAAAATGGGCTTCCTCCTAAAATTACGGCTTTATACGATGATAAATCACTAGGGAAGTGATTGTAAGGGAAAATTTCGCAGAATATATTTAATTCGCGAACTCTACGCGCAATAAGCTGAGTATATTGCGATCCGAAATCTAAAATAAGTACGTTGTGTTGCATGCGCAAAAATACTTTTTATATTCGAAAATGAAAAATCGGAACAATGAAAAAATTATATTTTTTTTATTGTTCCGATTTTATAAGTTGAAAGTCTTAGTTTTTAAAGACAAAAAATACAAAAGCTTTATTTCTTCGAAGCTGGTTGAATCGTGGTTTTACCTTTTGTAAATACTTTATCCTCCTTTATAATAATAAACTTAGCTTTAAATCCTGTATCCAGATTATTCCAGGCATCAGATAAAACAAGATGGCCTTCAGCATCATAAAATTCAAATCCACCGGTATTCCCTCCTAGAGAACCTCTATTAAGAGCCTCTACATCGAATGTATTAAAACCTTCATTAAAAATTATTTTAAATCCTTGATAATCGCCCCTTAATGTCATTTTTTCTACTATAACATTTTGATTAAAAACTGCTTTAATCAAGTCACCATCGATTGCGCCGACATCACGGCATTTTATAATAAAATAAGCAGAATTTGTATAAATATTACCGAATTCAAGGTTCTTTCTGACTAAAGGCCCTCTGTCTTCTTTTAGTCCGGCATCTGTCAAAGCTTTATCTAAATCTTTTTCCATTTTTCCAACATAACGATCTCCTGGATTAGCAAAATCGTTTTCAGTAGACATGGTAAATTTGCTTTTTTCTTCTCCAATCTGAAATTTAGATTTTGGCGTTATACTGGTATTATCAAAAACATTTGGTGTTTTAATACTTGGCATATCTGTATTTTCTGCCTGCGGATCTTTAACTTCAGGAATTGGAGTTTTTTTAGGTTTAGCATCAAACTTAGGAGCAGGTATGGTCTTAAAACCAGAGTTGAATTCTCGCTGAGCAGAAGCTGTCAGAACAGTAAAAAGTAATATGAAAAATAAAATGTGCTTCATTGAAAAAAGTATTATCGAATCGGCTTTTAAAATTTTATAAAATCAATAATGTTATATCGCAAAAATAACATAATTAAATTAGTGGCTGCGACTTTATGACTTTTATAACAATATATTAGGCTAATTTTTGGAATCAAAAAACCTGCCAAAGAAATTGGTTAAAAAAATCATCATCAAAATCCGTATTATAATTTTCTCCCAAAAGAACTTTCATTCCTTTGATAGTTAACAACTTATTCTTAACTTGAATATCTAATTTATTTTATTTAAATTTCAAAAAAATGGATTATATCGACTATTATAAAACATTAGAAATAACGAAATCGGCCACGGAAGCTGAAATCAAAAAGGCATATCGGAAACTGGCCAGAAAATATCATCCTGATCTGAATCCAAATGATAAGGAAGCTGAGAAAAAATTCAAGGAAATAAATGAAGCCAATGAAGTTTTAAGTAATCCCGAAAATCGTAAAAAATACGATAAGTATGGAAAAGACTGGCAACATGCCGACGAATTTGAAAAAGCCGGTTATAATCCTAATCAACAACAATACTCAAAACAACAACAAGGCAATCAGGATTTTTCAGGTTTTCGAGGAGGTGATTTTTCCGAAAGTGATTTTTCGGATTTCTTTAATTCCATGTACGGTACCGGAAGAAGTTCAAGAAGTCAGGCTAAATATCGTGGTCAGGATTTTAACGCCGAATTACAATTAGATTTAGCTTCAGCTTACACAACTCACAAACAAAATCTGACCATAAATAGCAAAAACATCCGAATCACAATTCCTGCCGGTGTAGAAAATGGTCAAATTATAAAAATACCCGGACATGGTGGACCCGGTGCAAATGGAGGGCCAAATGGGGATTTATACATAACTTTTTTAATTGAAAACAATTCGGATTTTAAACGAGAGGGGAATAATTTGTATGCAGAAGTAGATCTTGATTTATATACGGCAATTTTAGGTGGCGAAATTAATGTAAACACTTTCGATGGAAAAGTAAAAATAAAAGTTCCTGCTGAAACGCAAACAGGAACAAAAGTTAAACTAAAAGGAAAAGGATTCCCGGTATATAAAAAAGAAAATCAGTTTGGAGACTTATACATTACTTATAATGTTAAAACCCCAACCAAATTATCCCAAAAAGAAAAAGAATTATTTCAGGAATTATCTAAAATAAGAAATCATGAATAACAAAAACTTAATTCAGATAAAACAATTTTGTCAGTATCACGAAATTGAAAATACTTTTATAGCAGAACTGAATAATTATGGCCTGGTTGAAATTATTATTTTAGATGAAGATGAATATTTACAGCCTGAACAATTACCTACGGTAGAAAAAATGATCCGGATGCATTATGATCTCAAAATAAACTTAGAGGGAATTGATGCCATTGCCCATTTATTAAATAAAATAGAAGTTTTACAGCAAAATCTTAATGCTGCCCAAAATAAGCTTCGGCTTTTTGAACAGCATGCAACAGAATAATCATTAAAGAAATCACTCAAAATATCACAAAAAAGAGTGAATTACCGTATGATTTCAAATAATTTTAGCTCTTTTTGACGGCATATTTTATAAATTGCAGCGTAATTAAATTAACCTGAATTTGTTTTAAATTTTAAAAACTAATTCAAATAAAAAAGAAGAAATGAAAAGAGAAAACATCTTAACAGGATCACCGTGGGAAGACAAAATGGGATATTGTCGTGCCGTAAGAATTGGCAATATTATTGAAGTTTCGGGCACTGTGGCTATTGTTGATGGCGAAAAAGTAAAAGCCGATGATGCGTATGCACAAACTTATAATATTCTGGAACGCATTGAAAAAGTTTTAGAGGATTTGAATGTTGGAATGAAAGATGTCATCAGAACCCGAATTTTCACTACGAACATTTCTACTTTTGAAGAAGTTGCAAGAGCACATGCCGCTTTTTTCAAAGATGTAAAACCAACTACAGGTTTTTATGAAATCAGCAAACTTGTTGCTCCTGAGTACTTGGTTGAAATTGAATTTACAGCTGTTGTACAGGAATAATTTTTTTGCCACGAATTTCAACTTAAAATTACCCAAATTGAAAATTTTTCATAACAAGGACTTTCAGAATTGGTTTTAATTAGTGAAATTCGTGGCAAACTTCCTTAAATGAACCTTCAAAGAATAAAAGAAAAATTGCTGACAATTTCCAAATGGATTTTCATTTGTGTTTTAATAGGCTTTTTTTCAGGATCCGCATCAGCTTTCTTTTTAGTTTCATTAGAGTTTGTTACGCAATTTAGAATTCAGCACGACTGGATCATCTGGTTTTTACCTATTGGTGGATTATTAGTTGGATTGAGTTATTATTATTGGGGAGAATCTGTTGTAAAAGGCAATAATTTATTGCTGGAAGAATACGAAAATCCCAAGGAAGTGATTCCGTTTAAAATGGCTCCTTTAGTCCTTTTAGGAACTTTACTCACACACTTATTTGGAGGATCTGCCGGACGTGAAGGAACTGCTGTACAAATGGGCGGTGCTATTGCAGATCAATTCACAAAGATCTTCAAATTAGATAACTCCGAAAGAAAAATTTTGATTATTCTGGGAATCAGTGCAGGTTTTGCATCTGTTTTCGGAACCCCGTTGGCCGGTGCTATTTTTGCTTTGGAAGTTTTATATTTTAGCAAAATTAATTTTAAAAGCAGTGTTTTATCTTTTTTAGTAGCATTTGTTGCTTATTATACGGTTGAACTTTGGCAGGTAAAACATACTCATTATAACATCCCGGTTGTTTCTGAATTGAATTTTACCACCTTCTTTTATACCATTATCATTGGAATTTTATCAGGTTTAACCGCTTTACTTTTTTCCAGAAGTACTCATTTTTGGGGTTCTTTTTTTTTAAAAAACATAAAATTCCCACCATTAAGGCCTTTTATTGGCGGAATCATTTTAGCTATTGCTATTGCAGGTTTTGGTTTTACTAAATTCTCAGGATTAGGTGTTCCTGTAATTGTAGATTCGTTTTCAAATGCTAATCCGTGGTATAATTTTTTACTTAAAATTTTATTTACCGGTTTTACTTTAGGTGCCGGTTATAAAGGCGGTGAAGTAACACCCTTATTTTTTGTTGGGGCAACATTAGGAAGTGCTTTATCTCTTGTTATTCCAATGCCAATTGCACCTTTAGCTGGTCTCGGATTTGTAGCTGTTTTTTCTGGTGCAACCCACACTCCTATTGCCTGCACTATTATGGGAATGGAATTATTTGGAATTCAGCCCGGAATTTTCATCGCGATTGCCTGTACAACTGCTTATTTTTCTTCGGGTTCTACTGGAATTTATAAATCCCAAATTGTAAAAGGTTTCAAATATAAATTGTATCAGAAATTAAATTCAAAATTTTAAATTGCTTCGCCTGCTCACTATCGGGTTCAAATTCAAATGGAAACTGCATTTCAATCCTAAAGTAATCAATTTTGTAAATCTCTGTGAAACATCAATTCCAATTTCACAATTCACAATCAAAACGAATAACTTATAACTAATAACTTCTAACCTATAAAAGTGTGTTAATCTCCAAAATGTTTTCAACATTACATTAAAAAAATGTAAATTCGCACACTATGAACATACAAGATATTCAGGCAATACAGATGTTGCTTGCAACCCCAAAGAAAATTGCAATAATTCCGCATAGAGGTCCAGATGGTGATGCTATGGGTTCTACATTGGCACTATACCATTTTTTATTAAAAAACAACCATCAGCCAACGGTAATTGCCCCAAATGATTTTCCTGATTTCTTAGCCTGGCTTCCGGGTTCTGAAACTGTAAAAATCTTTGAAAAAGAAACTCGAAACTGTACCGAAATATTAGAAGAAGCCGAGCTGATTTTTACTCTTGATTTTAATGCCCTGCATCGTACCGGTGAAATGGAACATACTTTGGCAAAGATGACAGCTCCGTTTATCATGATCGATCATCATGAAAAACCGCATGATTACGCTTCATATATCTACTCTGATACTTCGTATGGATCTACTTGTGAAATGATTTATAATTTCATTCTGTTTTTAAACAAAAAAGAAGATATCGACAAAACAATAGCGACTTGCATCTATACCGGAATATTGACCGATTCAGGTTCTTTTCGCTTTCCCAAAACTACCGGAAACACACATCGAATTGTTGCTGAATTGATTGATTTAGGTGCAGAAAACACTGAAATCCCTGTTCTCTTGTTTGATAATAGTTCGTACAGCCGTTTACAATTATTGGGTCGTGCTTTGCAGAATATGAAAATTTTATCAGAACATAAAACTTCTTATACATCGTTAACACAAGACGAGCTGGATTCTTTCAATTATGTAAAAGGCGATACAGAAGGAATTGTTAATTACGGATTAAGTATAAAAGATATTATTTTTACAGCTATTTTTATAGAAAACAAAGAAGAGAATATTATTAAAATATCTTTTCGCTCTCAAGACGGATTCGATGTAAATCAGTTTGCCAGAGATCATTTTAATGGTGGCGGACACATAAATGCTGCCGGTGGAAGGTCAGAAACTTCGATGGAAGAAACGGTGAAAAAATTTGAAGATTTAGTAGCAAAACTAAAAATATAACTTAATATGAAATACATAAAACTAAGCATTTATTTGTTGCTTATTGCTGTTTTATCTGTTAGCTGTAAACATCACGAAGAAGCGAGAAGACCTGTTTCTCAAGCCTCGGGAACGTTTATGAAGAAATCGGCTGATAGAAATAAGAAACTGGTTGCCAGCGAAGAAGATGTTATTAAGAAAATCATCAAGAGTAATCCTAAGGTAAAATATTATGCCACCAGAAAAGGATATTGGCTATCATATGATGAACGAAACCTAACCGATACACAAACCCCTAAAAAAGGGGATATCGCTTATTTTAATTTAGAAATAAAAGATATTGAAGGCAACATCATCTATTCTGAAGCTGAACTTGGCCCACAAACGTATTATGTTGACAAGCAAGACATCATGATGGGACTACGGGACGGAATTAAATTAATGCATAAAAATGAAACCGTAACTTTCTTGTTTCCATCACATATTGCTTATGGTTATCATGGTGACAACAAAAAAATAGGAACTAATCAATCGTTGATTTGTACCGTTACATTACGCAATTTTACTCCTGATCCGGCAGCGGCAGAAACTGCTGCTCCTGCAGCACAAGCTCTAAAAGATCAAAATCCAACGAATCAAAATCAAGAAACTAAAAATCCAACGGTTAAAACTCCAAAACCGGTTGTTGCAAAACCAGCAGCAACAACTAAAAAAGATACAATAAACCCATAACATTTTAAAAATGAAAAAGAGTATTTTACTATTACTATTAGCAGTTACCTCATTTTATTCTTGTAAAA
>CBFGNY010000114.1:0-14664 GCA_965650235.1 uncultured Flavobacterium sp.
TAAAATGCTCAACAGAAGGTTTTCCTCCTAACCAAACCACTTTTGCATTTGGTTTTGTGTTGAAATCATTTTCGTTTTGAAGAGCGTTAAAAATAAAATCAGGATGAATTTTCGTTTTCGGAATTTTAAAGTCGAACCAATCCTGCAATTCGTAATCAAAACAGATCCCGTGCATGAAATTAAAGAGTGATTTTTTTAATCCAAAACTGAATTTATCATGATTGATTCCGGTAGAATCGGTATAATCGATGTCGTTATTTGCAAACGTTCCAATATTTTCTGTTACTTTCTTCACACCAAATTTTTCCGGATATAACCCAACCGGACTATGAGCCGTCATGGCAAACTGATGCCAAAATCCGGATTGCAAAACACCTGCTTCAAATAACTGACGAACCATTTCAAGGCTGTCAACCGTTTCTTGAATCGTTTGTGTTGGATATCCGTACATCAAATACGCATGAACCATGATGCCCGCTTCGGTAAAATTGCTGGTTACTTTTGCCACTTGTTCAACGGTTACGCCTTTATCAATTAATTTTAATAATCGGTCAGAAGCTACTTCCAAACCACCGGAAACCGCAATACATCCAGAAGCTTTTAGCAATAAACACAAATCTTTGGAGAAGCTTTTTTCAAAACGGATATTCGTCCACCAGGTAACTGCTAGCTTTCTACGCAAAATTTCAAGAGCCAAAGCACGCATTAGTGCCGGAGGAGCAGCTTCATCAACAAAATGAAAACCATTTTGCCCGGTTTGCAGCATCATGTCTTCCATTCTGTCGCACAACAAATTGGCAGCTACAGGTTCGTAGACCTTTATATAATCTAATGAAATATCACAAAAAGTACATTTTCCCCAATAACAGCCATGCGCCATAGTAAGTTTGTTCCAACGGCCATCACTCCACATTCGGTGCATAGGGTTTACTATTTCGATAACTGAAATATATTTATCCAAAGGCAAGTCAGAATAATCTGGAGTTCCAACCTGAGCTTGTTTGTAATCGTGTTTTAAGGAATTGTTTTTATAGACAACTTCTCCATTTTCTAATAAAAATGTTCTTTTATATGATTGATATTCGGGATTTTCAATACTTGCAATTAATTCCTCAATTGGAACTTCGCCATCATCCAAAGTAATAAAATCAAAGAATTCAAAAACACGTTTATCAGAAAGAGAACGCAACTCAGTATTGGGGAAGCCGCCACCCATCGAAATCTTAATCTCCGGATGATGTTGCTTTACCCATTGCGCACATCGGAAAGCACTGTATAAATTTCCCGGGAAGGGAACAGAAATTAAAAAGAATATCGGTTTTACAATTTCAATTTTAGCTTTTAAAAGTGAAATTAAAATTGAATCAATATAAGTTGGTTGCTGCTGTAAGGCTTCGTACAATTCATCAAAAGAATTGGCACTTCTACCCAAGCGCTCTGCATATCGGCTGAAGCCAAAATTTTCATCCACACATTCTACAATATAATCTGAAATGTCTTCGAGATATAAAGTGGCTAAATGTTTTGCTTTGTCCTGCGTACCCATAGTTCCAAAAGCCCAATCGAGCTCTTCTAACTGAGCAAAACGAGAAGCCTCCGGGAGAAAATCTTCCTGACAAATCTGCAACGCCAAAGTTGGATTTTTCCCCTGCAAAAACTGAATGACAGCATCTATGGTTTTGATGTATTCGTCCTGTAAAGCAAAAATACGTTTCGAATTATCTGAAATAGTGTTTCCAATAACCTGAAACTTGAAACTTGAAACTTGAAACAAATCAACCAAACCTTTCTTCGAAAACAGTTCCAAAATCACATCAATACCTAAATCTGCCTGAATGGATTCGATATTTTTAGTATTCAAAAAACCTTTTATATACGCTGTTGCCGGATACGGAGTATTCAGTTGGGTAAAAGGAGGCGTGACTACAAAAAGTTTCGTTTTCAAGGCGGCATTATTTTCTGCAAAAATACGGGATATTTATTTTGTTTTCAGGAAAAGATTCGACTGCTTACTTTAGTTTTATTTTGTAGATATTTAATTACATTTGCGGCAATCAAATTATTCTGATGAAACATACATTACTCTTATTTTTTTTTATAATTACCATTCAATCATTTTCACAAAATAAAAACCAATCTGTTGGTTTTAAAGAAAATAAAGGTCAGATTATTGATCAAAAAGGCAAAGCAAACGCTTCTGTAAAATATCTGTTAAACTCTAACGGATTAAATGTACAGCTTAAAAAAAATGGCTTTTCGTATGATATTTATGAAGTGAAAAAAAATCCGGTCGTTCATTCTGAAACTGCAAAAACGCTTCCTTATGTAATTCCTGAAAAAGACAAAGAAGCAAAACCGGAATATAATTTAGAATATACTTTTCATCGAATAGATATTGATTTTGTAAACTCGAATTCGAAAGTTGAATTAGTTGCGGAACAAAAATCAAGTGATTTTGACAATTATTATAACGTTCCAAACAAACCCGAAGGAATTGTTGGCGTTCATCAGTATAAACAGATAACTTATAAAAATATTTATCCCAATATTGATGTTGTTTTTACAGTTCCCAACGATCCTCAAAAAACAGTTGAATATAATTTTATCATTCATCCAAAAGGAAAAATAGCTGATATCCAATTAAAATTTAACGGTACTGAAACTGATTTGGTTGATAATAAAATCCAGATGAATGTTCGTTTTGGAAAAATGGAAGAAACGCTTCCTGCGAGTTGGATTGAAGATAGAGCATGTAAAAAGGAGATTGAGGTTGGATATAGGAAGGTTAAGAAGAATGTTTATGGGTTTATTAGTTCCGATGCAGTTTCTGATAAAACTGTTATTATTGATCCTGTACCAACAAGACTTTGGGGTACTTTTTATGGCGATGAAACAAATATTCATACTTCCCTTAATCCATCAAATGTAAGCACGGATTCTTTTGGCAATGTATATGTATCAGGAAGTACAACAGCTAAAAATTCATCATATGCAACTACAGGCTCACATCAGACTTCAATTCCTCCTTCTGCATATTTTACTTTAAATGGAATAATTGAAAAATTTGATTCAAATGGGAATCGCTTATGGGGAACATATTATGGCGGTCAAGATTTCAATGATATAACTGGAATAAAAATAGACACCCAAAACAATATTCTGATAACTGGAGGTACTCAAGCTCAAACAAATATTAGTACAACTGGTTCATATAAACCAAATTTGACAGGATATAGCGACGCTTTTTTAGTTAAATTTAATAATTTAGGAGTTAGAATCTGGGGAACATATTTTGGAGGCGAGGGTACTGATAATGCAACTGCCATAGCCTTGGATGAAAATAACAACATTTATATAACTGGGGGTACTACAAGTAAAACCAATATTAGTATCAATAATAATTTTCAGACCCAATTAAATGAATCTACAATCTCAAATATTGATGGTTTTTTAGCCAAATTTAATTCAGGAGGAAATTTAATTTGGAGTACATATGTTGGAGGCGAAAAGCAAGATGATCTAAAGACGATAGCTGTACGGAATAATAATATCGTAATAGCAGGTTCTTCATATAGTTTTATGAACATATCAACTGTTGGTGTTTTTCAGGAATCACATGACCCAATTACACATTCAGATGGGATTGTTTTCAAATTTTCCACAAATGGACAGAGAAAATGGTCAACTTATTATGGTGGAGAGCAAATTGATGAAATATATGTCGCAGAAATTGACGATGAAGATAATGTTTACATTGGAGGACAAACAGCAAGCAATATTAACATTACAACTCCCGGGAGTTTTGAAAGCTCAAATAGTTTTTTATACAAAGGTTTCCTTGCGAAACTAGATACTAATGGCAAAAGAATTTGGGGAACATTTTTAGGACAGACTTATATATATTCAATTATTTTTAAAAATAATTCAATATACTTAGGCGGAACAAATTTTGGTTTTTCATATCCAAAATTAACCAATTCATGTTCATATCAATCTAATGGTGATTTTCAAGGTTATATTGGAAAATTCTCCAAAGAAGCAGATTTTATATGGGGAACATACGTAGGAGGCAGGAGCACGTTTAAAACCACAAGAATAGCATTAGACAATAACAACATGATATTTGTTAGTGGTCTGTCATCTGAGAATAATGGTATTGCAGATGCAAATTCTTATCAATCTGGTATACTAGGATACTTTGATAACTACTTTTTAATGAAATTTGAAGAATCAAGTATAAATGGTATACCTGAAATAACGAGCAACTCCCCAGTCTGCATCGGTAAAACATTAGAACTTAAAGCATCAGGCGGAACAAATTATTCCTGGATAGGACCAAATGGTTTTACTTCAACAGATCAAAATCCAACTATTATAAATGCTACTGCAATCAATAGCGGAGAATATAGCTGTTTAATTACAGGAACAGGCGGTTGCGATGATACTAAAAAAATTACTGTGGTTATTGGTGATATCGAAGCTCCAGTTCCAGATATTATAAACCTCCCAACTATAACCGGAGATTGTAATACCACAATAACCACTACTCCAACAGCTACAGATACCTGTGCAGGAATAATTACGGGAATCACTACAAATCCTTTATCCTACAGTTTACCGGGGACTTATACAATTGTTTGGAATTATAATGATGGAAACGGTAATATATCACATCAAGATCAGATTGTTACTATTACAAGTCAACCCCTTCCTGCTGTTAATAACCCTCAAACTTTCTGTATCTTACAAAATGCTACTTTGGATGACATCACTATTACAGGACAAAACATAAAATGGTACGATAATTTAACTACCGGAACATTTTTACCAAAAACAACTTTATTGCAAAATGGCTTAATATATTATGCTTCACAGACTATTAATGGCTGTGAAAGTGAAAGAATTCCTTTAACAATAAATATTCAAAACACTTTGCCTCCAACAGGAAATATAAATCAGCCTTTTTGTACGGGACAAAATCCAACAATTGCTGATATTCAAATAACAGGAGATCAAATAAAATGGTATGATGCTTCTTCAAATGGAAATCTTCTGCCAGCAACAAATATTCTTATTGATGGGAAAACCTATTTTGTATCACAAACTGTAAATACTTGCGAAAGCGAAAGATTCGGAGTTACGGTATCGATTGTAAATACGCCTCATGCTCCAATATCAAATGGAAATACTGAATTCTGCAAAAGTGAAAATGCGACTTTAAACAATATCCAAATATCAGGGCAAAATATAAAATGGTATAGTTCTAATATTGCAGCAGCAACTTTACTTAATACTACTTTATTAGAAAAT
The DNA here is from genome assembly GCA_965650235.1 of uncultured Flavobacterium sp. Taxonomy (GTDB): domain Bacteria; phylum Bacteroidota; class Bacteroidia; order Flavobacteriales; family Flavobacteriaceae; genus Flavobacterium. Next base: position 5,311 of record CBFGNY010000114.1, read on the forward strand.
AATAAAACCTATTATGCCTCCCAAACTATAGGCTGCGAGAGTGGCAGAACTCCAATTCTGGTTCGGATTTATGATACCCCATTACCAACAGGAAGTAATAATCAACAATTTTGTATTGATGAAGATGTAACTATCGCCGATCTGAATATAACTGGAACAGCTTTAAAATGGTATGATTCGGTTACTAATGGAAATATTTTAACCGAAACCACTTTACTTCAAAATGGCACTTACCATGTTACCCAAACACTAAACAACTGCGAAAGTGAGAAACTGGCTATAATTGTAAAAATTCAGGATACTCAAAGTCCAATCGCTGATTCACCGCAAACATTTTGCATACAAAAAAATGCAAAAATTGGAGATATTTCTATTACAGGGGAAAATATAAAATGGTTCGAAAATAGTGCTTCAACTATAAACTTATCAGAATCAACTTTGCTTAAAAACGGAATTACCTATTACGCTTCTCAAACTATAAACAATTGCGAAAGTGACAGAATTCCTGTCTTAATACATATTCTTGGAGCCACAACTGCAGATTGTATCAATTTTGTAGATGAACTTCCGCATCCAAAATTCTTTACTCCAAATAATGATACCTACAATGATACCTGGACAATTGATTTTGCTTATTTAAAACCCAATACCGGAATTAGAATCTTTGACCGTTATGGAAAATTCATCAAAGAACTTCATAATGATGAAGCTTGGGATGGAACATACATGGGCAGAAACGAACCTGCTTCTGATTATTGGTTTATCGTTATCCGTTTAAATGGAGCTGAATTTAGAGGTCATTTTAGCCTGAAACGATAAAATTAAAAACCAGAAAGGATGCCATAACTGGCATCCTTTCTTTTTTACTTATTCTTCCTTTTCTTCTTAACTGTTTTATCCTTTTTCGAATCACCTTTGATTTTTTTGTTCAGTCTTTTTTCGGTTTCTTCAATCGTATAATCATAAGAAGTATGAATCGTTGAAAGTTTTACTTTTTTAATGACTTTCAACGCTTTCTTAAACTCCTGCTGACTTTCTAAAAGCATCACTTTTTTCAAAAGAATCTCCGTTTTATTGATTCCTTTAATCGTCAATGCAAAATCAATGAGTTTTATTGTTTCTTCATAATCTTCATTTAAAATTAAAGTATGAATATAAAAAGGATACACTTCTAAAGCATAAATATTAATCGAAAGCGCTTTTTGAAAATACTCTTTAGCTTCTTCATATTTCAATAACTGATCAGAGAAAACCTGTCCGTATAAACATAAAGCCATGGTGTTTTTATCATCATAAGACATGGCATAATCCAATGATTCTATAGTTTCTTCTAACGAATAGGGGTAACTGTCTAATGCCTGAAAAAGATATTTATCTACTGTTTTCATAATTTATTTTGTTTGGAAACTCAAAGTCAGGAATTATTCATTATCGAAATAATCTTCTCGTTTTAATCTTTGTCTTTCCTGTTTGTAATTTTTTATTTGTTTTTGTTTCTTAAAATCTGAACCCTGAAAAACCCGAATCGGATTACCTCTCTGAATCTGTAATTGATTCATTCATTGCGACTGAAATTCGGCTTTGAATTGCTTAAGCGTTTCATCTTTAAATTTCTGCAATAGTCTTTCCGTAGCCAGTTTTTTATTCTGATGCTGTGAACGTGAATCCATCGCAACCACGCTAATTCCAGTAGGAACATGAGTCGCTCGTACAGCCGAACTTACTTTGTTTACGTGTTGTCCTCCGGCTCCGGAACTCCTCATGGCCTGATATTGAATATCCTTTTCTGCAATTTCGGTAGTTGTTGATTTATCAACTTCAAAAATTCCGATAAACCAGTTTTTACGTTTGTGAAATTTTCTAAACTGACTTTGACCAATCCACTGAATTGTACCAATCCATGAGTTTACAAACTCGTCTAAGTGATTACTTTTCAGTAAAATGGTTGCTGTTTCTACAGTTCCGTTTTCGATTCCGGTTTCACGCTGAAGCAAAGTTGTTTTAATATTTTTGTCATTTGCCTCTTCCAGAAAAGTTTTCAGCACTTGAGCAACAACCCAGCTGCATTCTGCCGGGCCGCGACCTGATGTTATTTGAATTATTTTTTCCATAATTATCTGTCCATTCTAACGATTTTTGGTGTAAATGTACCTAACACATCGACCAATTTCGTTTGGTTTGCCATTACTTTATTAATGTCTTTATACGCCATTGGCGCTTCATCGATATTACCGCCAATCAAAGTCACATCATTTGCTTTCAGGACCTTTTTGATTTCACTTTGAGTAAACGATTCTTTGCACTTTCTACGAGAAAACAATCTTCCGGCACCATGCGAAGCAGAGTTTAAGCTTTCTGCATTTCCTTTTCCCTGAACAATAAATCCGGGAGCTGTCATTGAACCGGGAATGATTCCCAATTCGCCTTCATTTGCAGGTGTTGCTCCCTTACGATGTACAATTGCTTCCTTGCCGTTTACTATTTCTTTCCACGCAAAATTGTGGTGATTTTCGATGGTTACCACTACCCTTTTGCCAATGGCTTTTGCAATTCGACGATGGATATCATCATGACAGGCTTTTGCATAATCGCCTGCTAAGTTCATTGCCAGCCAGTATTCCTGACCGTCATGTGTATTCAAATCCAGCCAGGCCAGATGCTGTACATTTTTAGGCAGCGGACATTGTTTGGTTGCCAGATACGTGTAATGTTTTGCAATATTGGCACCTAAGCCTCTTGAACCGCTATGTGAAAGGACAGCAAAATATTCACCCACACCAATTTTCCATTCGTTCAGGGGATTCGTGATTTTTGCAATTCCGAATTCTACAAAGTGATTACCTCCGCCCGATGTTCCTAATTGTTTGTAGGCTTTACTTAAAAGGTTTTTCAAGAGCGGAATGTCCTGAAATTCACTTCGACTGAACAATTCATGATCCGTTTTTATAGCGTGTGTTTCATACATTCCAAACTTGGTATTGTCTTTTAAAATAGCTTCCAGCTGATGCTCTTTTCCTTTAAAAAATGATGCAGGAATATCAAAAATTGACAAACTCATTCGGCAGCCGATATCGACTCCTACGCCATACGGAATCACAGCATTGTCAGTTGCCAAAACTCCTCCAATTGGTAATCCGTAACCTGAGTGTGCATCCGGCATTAAAGCACCGGCTATTGAAATTGGCAATTTTAAGGCATCATACAATTGATATTTTGCCTGTTCATCGATTTCATTTTCTCCGAATATGGAGAAAGGTGCTCTCGTGTTATTAAGCTGATGCATTCTCACCTGTACCGGATTTACCAATCCTTCAGCTACTTTCCCCCAGGTTCCATGCCCTGTAAATTTTTCCGGTGTCAGCAAAACTTCTTTGGCTTCGGTTAATATACTTTCTTTTTTTTCTCGTTTTCTGTATCGGTTTATTTGCCCTAAAGCAATATTGATACTATTATTTTTTGGAAAGCCTATTTTAATCAGGTCTTTTCCGGATAATTTATTTCCCATTTTATTTTAATATTGATATTCTATCCAAAATCAATATTGCCTGATTTTATTCTACAAATGAATACAGAACATCTTAAATCACTAAGGAAATAAGAATATTGGTAAAGCATATTGCGGATTAACAGCAATAAGGATTTTGATAAACATTTTATCTGAAACAGATAAATTCAGTTCGGAGTTATCGGGAATTTTTGAAGTGTCTAGAATAAAAAAAAGCCCGAAAGTTAATTTACTTCGGGCTTGTTCATATATCTAAAATTGATTTGCTATGATTGAGAAAAGCCACGAAGACACATGCCAACAGAATCTGATCCTGATGCGATGTTTTGAGAGGTAAAGTTTAATACAAACATTGTCTTCGTTATTAATAGTTAATTATTATTTTCTGATGCAAATTTTGTGAATTATTTTTTTAATAAACAAGTAAAATCATAAAATTTTCTTAAAATAATTATAATTAACTCACAAACAGCACTTTGAAATCTATTTTATCTTAAAATGTTGGCTTGGTATTAATCTAAACAGTTAAATCTTTGGGCTGTTTAAGTTGGAGAATTATTTTTTGGATGTTTATAAAAAAGCAAAATATTCCCTTTTAGCCCCGATTGAAGTGGAAATCCTTTTATGCCGGAGTTCGGCATAAAAGATTACTTCACATAACCTTTATTTAAATCGGAGTTCAGTGAACTTCGTTTGCAGCGGAAAGCGGGACGATGCTTACTGAAAAACCTAATTTTTCTGCTTCAAAAATTTAATAAATAAAAAAGGGCAACGAATAATATCCATTGCCTTAAATTTTTTTTTTAGATATTAAAACTGATGCGTTTTTTTAGAAATCACTAAAAAGGAAACTAAAGAAATTATAGCAGCTCCAGTCAAATAAAATCCAACATAACTTAAATCATACTTGGTTGCAAGCCAAATTGCAATCATTGGAGCGAAAGCAGCACCTAAAATTCCGGCAAGATTAAAAGTTAGAGAAGCTCCTGAATAACGAACAGTCGTTGGAAACAACTCTGATAAAAATGTACCCAATGGACCATAAGTAAATCCCATCAAAGACATTCCAATACAAACAAAAGCAGTAACTAAAAACGGGCTTCCGGAATTAAGAAATAGTGAAAAGAAAAATCCGAAAACAGCAATGGCAATTGTAGTGATAATTAGTATTTTTCGACGCCCAATTTTATCGGCAACCAATGCTGAAATCGGAATAAAAAGGGCAAAAAACAATACTGAAAACAATTGAATTAATAAAGCATCTCTTTTCACATAACCTAAGTCTGAAGTGACCCAGCTCAAAGTAAATACGGTCATTAAATAGAACACCAAAAATGTTGTAACTGCACCTAATGTCCCGAAAATCAATTGATTTTTATAGGATTTAACCAAAGTTAAAAACGGAACTTTCACTTCTTCATGCGCATTTTTAGAGTTTTCAAAAGAAGGGGTTTCTGTAATTTTAGTTCGGATATAAAACCCTACTACAACCAAAAGGGAACTTGCTATAAAAGGAATTCTCCAGCCGTAATCCATGAAATCTTCACTGCTCATTGAATCTGTTAGAAACAGGAAAGTTCCTCCTGAAAGCAGCAATCCGATTGGTGCTCCTAATTGCGGAAACATTCCGTACCAGGCACGTTTATGTGGCGGTGCATTTTCTATAGCCAGCAAAACAGCTCCTCCCCATTCGCCTCCTAATCCCACACCCTGCCCAAATCGGCATAACATTAATAGTAAAGGTGCTGCAACCCCAATACTGGCATAACTTGGTAAAAATCCAATAGTCACGGTAGAAATACCCATAGTCAGCAAAGCTGCAACTAAAGTGAATTTACGTCCGATTTTATCGCCATAATGTCCAAAAAAAGCAGAACCCAACGGGCGTGATAAAAAAGCAATCGAAAAAGTAGCTAACGATTCTAAGGTGGCCATAGTCGCATCAGAACCAGGAAAAAATAATTGGGGAAAAACCAAAACCGCAGCATTGGCATAAATATAAAAGTCAAAAAATTCGATTGTAGTTCCAATTAAGCTTCCAAAAAGAACATGTTTTAAGGAGTTTTTTTTATTAGGGTTATTTTCCATATAGTTTTGATATAACTTTTTTAGCTACAAAAATAGAATTTCATTGCTAATAATTTAGTATTAGATTGATTAGTTTCATAACCTCTGTACTATTTAACAAATTTGATGAGTTTTCAATGTTACGCAACTTATTAGAATTAAAAACCTGATTACAAAGCCTTTAAATCGAAAAGTAAAAATCAAATCATAAGCAATCGTTAAAACGATTTTTAACTACATATTTTCATTAAATTTACAGCTGTCAAAATAAATCTAAAATTATGCCCACCGACTGTATCAGCTACCAAAACTCAGGATATTTCTCTAAATTGATACAAGATTATTTAGATCAAAAAATCGAATTACAGTCACTATACAATCATTTTCCAAATTTGGAAAACTTTGAAAAGCAAATCATCGAAAAGCAGGCTAATTTCAGTAATGACAACCGAATTCCATTAGTTGAAACATTAAAAAGGCAATATCAGAACATCGAAATTTCTGATTCTTCTAAACAAAATATTGAACTTTTAGCTCATCCCAATACCTTTACAATTACGACCGGACATCAATTAAACTTGTTTTGCGGTCCATTGTATTTTTTATATAAAATTGTTTCGACAATTAACCTGACCAAAGAATTAAAATCGAAATATCCAACGTACAATTTTGTTCCAATTTACTGGATGGCTACAGAAGATCATGATTTTGAAGAGATTAATTATTTTAATTTTAAAGGAAAAAAATTCAGATGGAATAAAGAAAGTGCTGGCCCGGTTGGAAGACTTTCAACAGAAGGTTTAGCAGAATTCTTAGAAATTTATTCTAAAGAATTAGGATCAAGTACAAATGCGGGTTTCATAAAAAACTTATTTCAAGAAGCTTATTTAAAACATGAAAACCTTGCCGATGCAACTCGCTTTTTAGCCAACAGTTTATTTGCTGATTATGGTTTAGTCATATTAGATGCAAACGACACCGATTTAAAACGTGTTTTTATTCCATATATTAAAGAAGAATTAGAAAAACAAACTTCGTTCAAAGCGGTTCAAAAAACAATTGAAGAACTTAAAGAGTATACTGTTCAGGTAAATCCGCGTGAAATCAATTTATTTTATATAGAAGATAAGCTGCGTGAGAGAATCATTTTTGAAAATGATAAATATTATGTAAACAACACTAAAACCTCATTTTCAAAAGAAGAAATTCTGAAATTATTGGAAAGCAATCCGGAAAAATTCAGTCCAAACGTGATTATGCGTCCGCTTTATCAGGAAGTTATTTTGCCTAATCTATGTTATATTGGCGGAGGCGGAGAAATTGCCTATTGGCTGGAATTGAAATCATTTTTTGATGCTGTAAACATTACTTTCCCAATGCTTTTAGTTCGAAATTCAGTACTTTTAAATACGGAAAAACAAGCAAAAAAAGCTGATAATTTAGGTTTAAGCTGGGCAGATTTATTTACAAAACCGGATGATTTAGTGAATACAATCACACACAAATTATCTGCTTTTCCAATTGATTTAACCCCACAAAAAGAAACACTAGAAAAACAATTTGAATATCTTTACGAACTGGCTCAGCAAACCGACAAATCATTTAGCGGCGCAGTAAAAGCTCAGGAAGTGAAACAGAAAAAAGGACTGGAAAACCTAGAAAAAAGGTTATTAAAAGCCCAAAAACGAAAATTAGATGACGAATTACAGCGTGTAACAGATTTGCAGTTGGAGTTGTTCCCAAACAAAGGACTGCAGGAACGCCAGGCTAATTTTTCAGAATTTTATTTAGAAAAAGGTGAACAATTGATTCCGCTTTTGATTCAAAAATTAAAACCGTTAGAAACTAATTTTAATATTATAACGATATAAAACAAAAAGCAATAAAGTAATAGCCTTCAGAAATAAATAACCACTCTCTTCTGAAATTATTACTTCTCAAACCAAATAGAAAATTTAAAAATTAACCTATTTACAAAAAACTGATGGTAAGAGAACGTTTAATTTCGCTTGATGTCTTTCGTGGACTCACTATTTTATTAATGACCGTTGTAAACAATCCAGGAGACTGGGGAAATGTTTACGCACCTTTATTACATGCTGACTGGCATGGCTGTACACCAACCGATCTGGTTTTTCCATTCTTTGTTTTTATTATGGGAGTTGCTGTTCCGTTAGCAATGCCTGATAAATTTTATGACAGTACTACTTTCAATAAAATTTTAGTTCGCTCCTTGCGCATGCTTTGCTTGGGGATTTTCTTTAACTTTTTTGGAAAAATCCAGCTATTTGGTCTTGATGGGATTCCGCTTTTAATAGTGAGACTTACTATTACTATAGCCGTTGGATATGCCTTGATGGGAAGTTTTAGCGCGAAAGTCAAAAATATTCTGGCATTTTCAATTCTTTTTATCTATCTCTTTTTAGCATACAGTGGCATCGAAGCCTATCAGGATGTAAGGCTTCCCGGAGTTTTACAACGAATTGCTATTGTCTATTTTGTAGTTTCGCTATTATATTTAAAGACTTCTAAAAAAACTCAGATCATTACAGGAGCTGTACTTTTATTAGGATATTGGGCATTAATGACTTTAATTCCTATTCCCTGGATCGGTGAACCAAATCTGGAAAAAGGAACCAATCTCGCCTCATGGCTTGACAGCATTTTGTTGAAAGGACATATGTATAGCGGAACCGTAACCTGGGATCCGGAAGGAATTTTAAGCACCATTCCCTCTATTGTAAACGGAATTATTGGTTTATTGATTGGTCAGCTATTACAACAAAACCTGCCGAAAACTAAAAAAGCTCAAAAAATGGCAATTGCAGGAGTTTTATTAATTATTGGCGGCTTGCTTTGGAATATCGTTTTCCCTATCAACAAATCACTGTGGACAAGCAGTTATGTTTTGTATACTACCGGATTAGCTGCAACAACTTTAGCCATTTTATATTACATCATTGATATTGCCGATTATAAAAAAGGGTTCAAACCCTTTTTAATCTGGGGAGTTAACCCAATGATTGTATTTTTTGCTTCGCAGATTATTCCGCAGGCTTTGGTCATGATTCAGTTTAAAAACCCACATAATCCGGAACAAAACATTAACTTATTAGATTATCTGTATAGCTTTGGAATAGCGCCATTTTTCAGCAATCCAAAGGCAGCATCTTTGGCCGGAGCTTTGGTGTATGTTGGCATCTGGACGTTTATTTTATGGATATTCTACAGAAACAAATTAATATTCAAAGTTTAGGAAGTATTTTACCATGTAAGTGATATAAATTCATTTTCGGAAACAGCATAATTTGTCGGAATATTTCACGCAAAGCTATTTATATGAACTTACATCACTTATATGGTTTAAAAAAAATTTCTTGGTAAAAACATCATTCCACTACGTTTTAATTATGAATTTATTAAAATCAATTCATAAAAAAGCCTACTTTTGCACATAAATTTAAAATTCGCAAGAAAATGGCAACAAATAGAACTTTTACAATGATTAAGCCGGATGCTGTTGCAAACGGACACATAGGAAACATCTTAGCAATGATTACAAACGGAGGTTTCAAAATCGTTTCATTAAAATTAACGCAATTAACTGTAGCAGATGCTCAGGCTTTTTACGCTGTACACTCTGCAAGACCATTTTACGGAGAATTAGTTGAATTCATGTCTCGTGGACCAATCGTTGCTGCAATTTTAGAAAAAGAAAATGCTGTAGAAGATTTCAGAACTTTAATTGGAGCTACCAATCCTGCTGAAGCTGCAGAAGGAAC